>CAZBTJ010000102.1:0-20343 GCA_964494325.1 uncultured Pirellulales bacterium | reverse complement strand
GGCTCCGTGCGATGCTTTTTGCAGCCTCCCACGCCAAAGAGCAACATGGATAAAATCAGATGTAGAATAGTCTTCCTCATAAATCACAGGGTAGCGATTGTTGGTCAGTGTGTCAATTCGGTCTCGCTTCAGAGCGGCAATTTACTTGACCATGAAGACGCTTTTGTATTAAATATGCCCCTGCGTCTGGCAGTCTGTCCGAGAAATTTCCGACAGGTTTCGATGTCAAAAAAGACACTTAAGATTGAATGTGCTGATCCCACAGGGGCTTTCTACTGTTTTCCTGATGTTTCTGCGCATTATGGTCGATCTATGTACAGCACCCAAATTGCAAGTAGCATAGATTTCTCACAGGTCCTTTTGGAGCAGGCGAATGTGGCTGTGGTGCCTGGTGTGGCTTTTGGGTGTGATAACAACGTGTGTTTGAGCTTTGCATGTTCGCTTGAACAGATCAATAGAGGGTTAGACAGACTGGAACAATGACTAAAATAACAGAGACCGGAGCAATTGATACCCACGCAGGTGAACCTGAGAAACAGCTGATCTTGCCGAATCAAGCAAAGAAACCATCTCTTTCCAGATGGCTGGCTGTGGTTGGCTGGCTAGGCATGATCGTTTTTGCATTTCATGCCAGCACGCATATGGTGGCAGCAGGGGACACCTGGGTGGCCATGGCTTGTGGACGGCACTTTGTGACCCATGGTGTGGACACGGTGGAGCCTTTCAGTGCGAACTCTCACAAACCGGGTCCTACGGACAAAGAGGTCAGAACCTGGCCAGGTTGGGCTCAGTCTCTGACCAAAGCGGTCGGTCTTAAAACCGTGCAGAAATGGCACCCCACAGGCTGGGTCAATCAAAACTGGTTGACTCATGTACTGTTCTACAAACTCGTCACTGGATTGGGGTCTGAAGAAGAGCCGTTTTATGATGCGCTGGTCTATTGGAAGTTTGTGTTATATTTTATCACCGTTTTTGTGGTGTATGCCATTGCTCGAATACAAAAAGTCACCCCCTTGTTAGCGGCCGCTTTTGCCGCCTTTGCCATGTTTAATGGGCGGTCACTTCTTGATGTTCGTCCCGCAGGGTTCTCAAATCTACTGGTACCCACTTTGGTTCTCATTTTCACATTAACCCAGTACAGGCACGTGCTCTGGATCTGGATGATTGTGCCGCTTGCTGCTTTGTGGTGCAATTTGCATGGTGGCTACATTTACGTATTTATCATGCTGGTACCATTCTGGGGACTCAATCTTCTATGCCTGCCTTTCAAGAAGAAGGTGGAGTGTTTGGATGTCAAGGGCCTGATCCACACCGCTTGCGCAGGCGTGGTTGCCTTGGCATGCGTCATCGTGGTCAATCCATTTCATCTGACCAACCTGACACATACCTTTGTCATCAGTGTGAGCGAACATGCAGAACGCTGGAGGGCCATTTATGAGTGGCACCCCGCGTTTGAATGGAGCAACCCCGTAGGCACGGCTGTCCCGTTTTTGTTCCTGTTTATCATGACCTGGATGATTATTATTGCATGGCCTGTTGCCCAGCGATGGGCTTGCACCGTCCTGGCTGATAGCCCCAAGGATAAGAAACGCCGAGGTCGTGACAGGCGTCAACAGGCGCGTGTGAATAACGAGATGCTTGGCCACGCATCAGATGGTTTTGTCATACCCAAACTCAATGTCGCACTGCTTAGCATTGCTCTGCTTACCATCTATATGGCTTACCGATCTAGACGATTTATCCCCATCGCTGGTATGGTGTCATGTCCGTTCGTGGCGTTGATGATTCAAGATATTTATCAGTTGGTCAAGGCAACGCTTCACTACACTAAGACTAAAAGACTTCACTGTCCCGCACTCTCATTACCAGTTCAAAAAGCGGTGCTGGCCATTGCAGCGGCCATCACACTGGGTTTTGGCACTTGGACGGGCGCCAAATACCATCGCATCTATTTGTCGCCTTGGCCAGCAGATGCTCAGTACCATTCTCAGTTTATGCGCATGACAGCGTCCTTTGTCAAACCCTTTGAGGCCTGTCAGTTCATACGGGACAATAACCTCAGTGGAAAGATGATGAACTACTGGACAGAGGGTGGTGCCGTGGCGTTTGGCCAAACCCCCGATCCGAATACTGGTAAGACGCCACTTCAGTTGTTTATGGATGGTCGAGCCCAAGCGGCTTATGACCGAAAGAATTTTGATCTGTGGAATTGGATTTGGAACGGCGGTAAATTGGGCACCGAAATTCAGCTAAAGCAGGCGAAAAAGCAGTCTGTCAAACCGGCTGATTACAAAGCTGTTGGCAAGTTTATCATTGGAGAGTTGAGAAAACGTCATGTTTGGGCCGCGTTGACCCCACAAGGGCAATTCGACAAAACCTTCAGCCGATCACTGGATTATCTGCCCTTGGATTGGGCGCTGGTGTATCAAGACGGCAAACAAAAGCTCTTTGTCGATGTCAATACACCCCAGGGCAGAGTGCTACTCAATGGCATCAAATCAGGCACCACAGTATATCCAAATGAATTTATCAGGTATCTGAATCTGGCCCATTATACCATGATTTATGACAGGGCAGCTGGCGGAAAAAAAGCTCTGTCTTACGCGATCAAAGCCTGCCAGCTGAATCCGTGTCAGGTGGCCATGCAAGAATTGTGGATCATGTCTCAATACATGCCATCGCAGGTGGATCGTATCATGACGTTTTGTCAAGAACACGTGGCCGAGTTTGAGAAAAACAAGGCAAAGTACGCCACAATGCATGGCTTCCAGGAACGTTTGGGTGGTGCCCGCATTGCCTGCAGCATCCTCATGAAACATGGACAAAATAAATTGAGTAAAGACGTACTTAGTGACTATATGGCAAAATCCAGGCTTTACCATGCAGAGTTAACTCATAAGCACAATGTGATGAGGTGGTGATCTTTGACAACGGACCAATCTAAAGCACAGAAGCCGTCAGCAGCTTTTCCTTCTATCAGTGTATTTTTTCCCTGCTTTAACGAGCAGGACAATATCAAGCCACTGGTTGAAAAGACGCTGAATGTATGTGCCGATTTAAACGCAGATTTTGAAATCCTCATCATCAACGATGGCAGTTCGGATAAAACCGGGCCGCATGCCGATGAATTAGCCAAGCTCCATGGCCCGGTTCGTGTCATTCACCATGAAACCAACCTTGGGTATGGGGCAGTGCTGCAGTCAGGGTTTCGCGAGGCGACAAAGAACTTGATCTTTTATACAGACGGTGACGGCCAATTTGATATTGTCGAGATGCCGCCACTGCTGGATCTCATCAAGGACTGTGACATTGTGAGCTGTTATCGTCTGAATCGGCAAGATCCCATCAATCGAAAGATCAATGGCTGGTGCTGGACCAGATTGGTGTGCTTGGTCTTTGGGCTTCACCTGCGTGATATTGATTGTGCTTTCAAACTCTATAGGCGAGAAGTGTTTGACGACATGCCTTTGAGCAGTACTGGCGCTTTGATTGATACAGAGGTGATGGCCCGGGCAACACGCAAAGGCTGTCGTATTGTGCAGAAGGGTGTGCATCATTACCCCAGAACGGCTGGAGAACAAACCGGGGCGAATCTTCGCGTTGTCTTGCGTGCCTTTGTGGAACTGTTTCACTTGAGAAAACACATTCTCAAGGGAGACTAGAACTTTCTAATCGGACTGACAAAATGGCCTTCATGAGACTATTGTGTTTATTGCTTGGGGCACCCTTGTTTCTGGCCTCGGTCTTAACCCATGTGGTGGTGCGAGTTAAAATGAAGTCAGAGCAGAGTGATTTTGACGATCTGTACCACGAGTTTGAGGAGTCCGATCCGGCTTATGCCCGATATCTAACATGGTACAAATGGTCCCTTTGGCTGGCGTCTGTATCCCTGTTGCTCCTGTTTTTGGGTGTGGCACTCTAGAGGTGTTGATGTTATCCCGCTTATTGGTTCAAATTAGCGACGCCACTCAGCTTTCCGGACCATGAGTGGTGGTACTTTTTTGGGTTTGTTTTCTGAAGGTATCGCTGGGGTACAACTTCTATCGCTGGGATACCAGCTTAGCATATGAACATGTGCACTAAAGGCTGTTTTTTTTATTTTAAGTAGATCAAACATGGCTTTTCCCCTTTTTGTGACAGACTTGCATCAAGGTGCTCGTTTATTTTAATACTTTTTTTTCGGCCACATCAGCGGTCTACTTCTCGAATATTCTGCTTTTTTGTTCGAACGTGACCCCTCCAACCACAACAAGCTGAAAAGTCTGCTAAAATTGCCCTGATGCTTGACGCCAGTTCACGGGTTGCTTGTTGACTTCTATTAACTCCATCTTGCTTAGAAGCCACTGGCCATCACCTTGGAGGCTCACTTCAAATTCCAATCTGCCAATCAAGCGCCTGCCCACAATCTGAGCCACTGTGCTATCGGGATGAAACAACACAGTGGTGTTTAACGCAGCTTTGGCCTTGCCGCTTTCAAGAGAATCAATGTACAAAGAGAGCTTTTTGATCTTTTCAAACACGGGTTTGGAAAAACGGGACTTCATATGCCCAATGAGTCTGGCCTTGCTACGATGATAGCTATCAGCATAGTCGCCTGCCACCAGGGGGGCTATTGATTGGACATCCTGGATTTGAGCTGAATTCAATAGGCTGTTCAGTGTGATCATGACCTTCTCACGGTCAGTTTTTACACCCGTGTCAAGTGCAAATCCAGCTGCGAATACAAGTATGGGCACAGCCCATGTCCAGCTTTTGACCTTGTCGGGATTCACACTGCGGAGTGTCCCAACAATAAGAAACAGACCCAAAGCGATGATAACCAACAGCCAAGGCTGCTCATACATATTCCACATGTGACAATCTTCCTCTGATGAGTGTCTGAGGTTTATGGGGTAGGGGACTTGTTAACTCGAGATTCAAATTCTGACAATCGTTCGTGATGGGTCATATCGGCACATAGGGGCGTAATTGTGACATACCCTTTGGTTAACAGCATGGTGTCGGTCGGTATCCTGTCCTGGTTTGGCTGTCCTCCCTTAAGTTGGAAGGCCATTCGTGGGTTTTCAGACGGGTGAGATTCATAGTATTCATGAAACCCTATCGTGGATTGAGGCACAACCTTGATGCCCAGGGGCTTCCCTTGGCTGAGTCTGGGTATATTGATGTTGATGACATCACCCGGCTCAAGAGGCAAGCATTTTTGCAGGGCCTGTATCCCATACCTGGCACATGCCTCAAAATCCATGCTGTCGCCGTCCGACGCCAGACTAATGGCAGCAGAAGGAACATGCATAAAAGCACCTTCCAGTGCAGCTGCCACGGTGCCAGAGTAATATAGGTTGAGTCCTACATTGGCACCCCGGTTGATCCCCGAGACAATCAAGTCTATTGGAGCATTTACAAGTTCCATGCAAGCCAGCTTAACACAGTCAGCAGGGGAGCCATGCACGCCGAAGCCAGAGGCACCGTGGGCAGTGACGTGTTCACATGTGAGGGGCTCGGCAAAGGTTAAACTGTGGCTGGTGCCTGATCGACACCCCATGGGGGCCACGATGGTCACATTGCCCAGTGGCACCAGGGCCCTGTACAGGGCGGCCAAACCCGGAGCAAATATGCCATCATCATTGGTTAGTACAATCTTCATAGAAATTGGATTGTAGTGCCTTGAGCAGCGAGTGTCAATTGACAGCCTGGGCTGATCGTTTATAATACCAGTATGAAACCACCAAGAAGAATGACCATGACACGTGAACAGGTTAGAGCCTTTGATCAGAATGCAATTGATGTGCTAAAGATTCCGGGGATAGTTCTTATGGAAAACGCAGGCCTGGCCTGCGCTCAGAAGGCCTTGTCGATGTTATCATCTCAGGGAAAAGGGCAGGTGTGCATTTTCTGTGGACCGGGCAACAATGGTGGGGATGGATATGTCGTTGGCCGGCATCTTCTAAACCATGGATTTCGTGTTCGCGTGGTTATTGTGGGAGATCTTGACAAGGTGCGTGGTGATGCGTTGATTCATCTTACGATTCTCAGACAGCTGCATGTGCCGATAGAACCCCTGACACCTGGACATCTTACGGATCTTGCCGTGCCTGAATTCAGTGACTTGATAATTGACGCATTACTGGGTACCGGTTTGAAAGGGCCATTGAAGCCGCCATATCGAGACTTGATTGAGGCTATCAATAAGGCGGAAAAACCCATTCTAGCTGTGGATGTTCCGTCAGGACTGGATTGTGATACCGGGATACCGCTGGATCATACGGCCATTCAAGCCGATCAAACCGTGACATTTGTTGCGGTCAAGGCGGGATTTCTCAATCCAGATGCCGCCCAATACACTGGGCGAGTCACCGTGGCTTCTATAGGTATTGTGGCGCAATAAAAAAAGGCCGACACACCTGGTTAGGGTGTTGGCCTTCGAAATGCCATGAAAAGCCTTTAGAATGAATCGGGTTTGCCGACTTGGCCAGTGTACCCAATTAGATACAAAAATTTGTTGTACTCAAACATAGGGACCATCAATGCTTGGGCTTTTTCCTGAACTACTACATAGTTGGCAAGTTTTTTCGTGGCAGCCTGGTAGCGATCCTCAGCTAGGGGATCGGTTTCAAGGGCTTCAAACGTAGGTTTAGCAGGTACTTTTGGTTTGCTGCCGATGATAATATAGTCAGTTTTGGCGTTGACGGAGGATTCAATCACGCCACCCCAACCCTTAATCAGATTTGTGATACGGTCAGTGGCATCAGCCTCCGCAAAGCCATCATTGTCCAAATCAAAAGAACCTGCCAGGACAAAACTTTGAGGCTCAATCGCTGACCAGACCAAGTTTGCTATCGTATCATCAATAGTCACAGGGTTTCTAGGATTTGATTTGATGATGCGAGCCATGCTGTATTGCTCAGCCACACCCACAACTTCAATTTCGGCTTTGAAAGCATCTTCATTTTTGACGGTTGCACCTTTGTCAAAGACTGAGAAAGTCAATCCCTTGTAAACACGGTCTTTACTTCCAATATTGACATGTACAATACCTGACCCATTATCAACCAGAATGATCTGTCCATCTGGTTTATAAGCCAAGGCAGCCCGGTCAGGACCTGGCTCAATGGCGGCTATTTTTTCAAGTGCTTCGCCCATTTTGTTGCGAGTTTGATCCAGCTCAGCTTTGGTCTTCAGAAGTTCTTGATTAATAGTCCTAGCACTATCGCGTTCCTGATTGAGCTGATTTTGGACATTGTCCACGCGATTATCAGCCGCTTTGTTCATTTCAGTTTCAAGACTTTTGTAATCAGATGCAACAGTTTGCGACTGCTTAAAATAGGTGTCTTTATCCTGAGCCAGCTTGTTTTCATTGGCCAGAGATTCTGCCTTGGCACTGCTGTACCTTTGGCGTTCCTGTTCAAAATTGGCAGCCAATGTCACATTGGTAGTTTTCAGGGCATTCATGGCTGCAACCAACTGCTCAAGCACTGGTACAACACCTGTATTGGGGTCAAGTTTAAGGGTCAGATGGGGTTGGGCTAACTCTACGCATTTGGCCACAGCAATTTCCATTTTTTCCAACTTTGCTTCAGCGGTGGTATTGGAAACGGGTGATCCCAGAAGGATCTGAGTGGCTCGATCATGAAAGCCAATTAGGGTGTTCATATAGCTGCCCGACGCTTTTGCCCCTACCAGAGTAGACATCTTTGAACGCTCAGAAGCGGCTACAAAATCATTTGTCTCGTTCTCGAGGCTCATCAAGCTTGCCTTGTAGTCTTCTGATTTAGTGTAAAAAATGACTGCGAATACCGTGGACACAATAAAAAATGCCACGAAAATGATCAGTGTGTACAGAACTGTATTACTTTGCTGTCTTTTGCCTGCTGGCATGCTGAGACTCCTCGTAAAAGACTAGGCTTTAGCTGCGGTTACTATTTTGCCTATATTATCTTTGGGAAGACTCCGAGTCAATAAAAAAAGCCTTTCTAAGGCATGCCAGAAAGGTTTTGCTCCGCAATAACGACAAACTCTCTCCCACCCCACATTTTAAAAGGCCCTATAAAACCATTGCAATCCCTGATTATGGCATTGTCTCATCAAAACTCTAGAGAGGTGATACCCTCACGTACCGCAAATTTAATCAGGTCTGCAATGCTGGTTGCCCCCAATTTGCCCATTATTTTTCTTCGGCTTGCATCTGCCGTTTTGGGACTAATATGCAGTGCTAGGGCAATCTGCTTGATAGTTTTGCCTTCAGCCAGCATTTGAACGATTTGACGGTCTCTGCCAGTCAGACGGGTCGAAGGATCTACCAGCTCAGAAACAGGTTGGTGGACATAGTCCGAAATGACCACATCAGTAATTCTAGGACTCAGATATCGTTGATTATCATTCACAGCATCCAAGGCTCTAGAAAGTTCATCAAAGAGGTAGGATTTGAGGACATAGCCTGATGCACCTGCTTCAAGAACTTCTTTGACTATATGCTTTTCAGGATGCATGGACAGGGCAATAATCTTGATTTTGGGATTGTTTTCAAGAATCAAACGAGTTGCCTCCACCCCATTGAGGTTGGGCATGGTAATGTCCATAATCACAATGTCTGGATTTAACTCTTTTGCCAGTTTAACAGCAGACAATCCGTCCTCGGCTTCTCCAACCACATCAAGGCTCAGACTGTTCTGAATCAAGGACTTTAGGCCTTGCCTGACAATACCATGATCATCCGCAATTAGAATTTTCATAGTCAGGGCTCTCCTTACAAAAATGTGCCCGATGTCCACATCCGCCAGACATCTTGGAGCCTGCACTTCATCAATATCTACGCGCTTAATTGTTACAATGTTCTCCCAAATATGTGCGAAGCTTAATATTCTACTTCTACAGCCATTCCTGCAAAACGTCAACCCAAAACATGATTCGTAAGTTTGGATTGAACAGAAATACTAATATCTATTCGTTAAAAAGAGCGTCTACGAACATCGCTGGGTCAAATTCGGCGATTGCTTCGGGGTGTTCCCCAAGACCTACAAATTTAACGGGAATGTCCAACTGGTCCTTAATCGCAATGACAATGCCCCCTCTGGCTGTCCCATCAAGCTTGGCCAGGAAAATTCCCGTCACATCAATGGCTTCCGTAAACAGCTTGGCTTGCGAAATGGCATTCTGCCCTGTGGTCGCATCCAGAACCAGAATGACTTCATGAGGCCCCTCTGGAATCTTTTTTGTCACAACATCACGTATTTTAGTGAGTTCTCGCATTAAATCCTTCTGGGTATGCAAGCGGCCTGCCGTGTCCAATATGAGATAGTCAACTTGCCGAGATAGGGCTGCATCGCATGCATCAAATGCGACAGCCGCTGGATCAGATCCTGCCTGATGCTTCACTATTTGAACACCAATACGATCCGCCCAGATGGTGAGCTGCTCTACAGCTGCGGCACGAAACGTATCGCATGCCGCCACAATGACAGTTTTATTTTCTTTGTTCAATGTGTATGCCAACTTCGCAATACTGGTGGTTTTCCCTGTCCCATTTACCCCTGCCACCAGAATAACAGTGGGGCCGGTCAATGCCATGTTTAGCTGTCGGTTTTGTGGTGGCCAATACAACTTGATTTGTTCTTTCAGAAATGGGATGACATCATCTGTAGTTGCAATTTCACGTTTTTTGTATGCATTTCTGAGATCTGTGATGAGTTTGTCCGTGGTTTCCACGCCGATGTCATCCCGAATGAGTGTTTCCTCCAGTTCATCCAGCAGATCATCATCAATAGCGCGACCCAAACTCAGTACAGAATTCAGCGATGACGCAATTTTATTACGAGTCTTGCCCAGACGTTCCTTGATGAACTGTGTTGTTTTGGAAAATAATCCCATGTATTACCCTTTATGCAAATGAATGTTGATTCGCATAGTATAGTATCTGGATTTACAAATAATTCAAGTTTTTCCTAGGTGAGGCAGTTACACATCGATAATTCTAAGCCACGTCTTGCCAGTGCGTTTTCTTTTGACAACCCCCATGATTATCGGTACAGTCTGCTTTTGTCGGAAAATCACGGAACAGACATTACTTTTGGCAGGCGTATGTTAGAACTTAACCTTTTGAGCAACGCTGCAAATCAGGGAGGATCGATTGGCTGTACGAGAGGTTGAAAGTATCTTTTCTGAGGTATTGGATCGTGTCAGAGCCTGTGATCCGGCCAATGCCCGAGTGTGGTTTAACCAATTGACTCCCTTACATCTGGACGGTGGTGCATTTGGCATTGGCTGCCCGGATGCCACTAAGCAGCAGTTTTTGGCGGAACACTGCAAAAGTACATTCACGCGAGCTGCTCAGCAAATTACGGGTCACTTAATCACCGTTGAATTTTATGTGGCTTCTAATGCCTCAAGTGGTCAGACGATCCCGGTCGGATTTGGTCCTCGTCTTCATCCGGACTATACCTTTGATAATTTTGTGGTAGGTCCCAGTAACCGCTTGGCTCATGCAACCTGCGTGGCAGTCAGTCAATCCCTGGGCAACACCTATAATCCTCTGTTTTTATATGGAAATTCTGGGCTTGGAAAGACACATCTCCTGCAAGCAGTTTGTGCGCAAGCTCGTGAATTGCGGCCCAATCTGATGATTGAGTTGCTGAGTTGCGAAGATTTCATAAACCGATTTATTCGCGCGATAGAAGCTGGCAATTTGGCGGGATTCCAAAGCCAATTTCGAACAGTGGATATGCTGGTCATTGACGATGTCCAGTTTTTGCGGGAACGTGAGCATAGCCAGGAAGAGTTTTTTCACACCTTTAATGCTCTGTATAACTTAGGTAAACAGATTATCCTCAGCGCAGATAGCCCTCCTACTAAAATCCGGTCAGTTGAAGAACGTTTGGTCAGTCGATTCAACTGGGGACTGGTCACCGGCATAGATCCCCCGGGGTTTGAAACACGTGTTGCAATTGTCCAGAAAAAAGCACATCTCCGAGGTCTTGAGATCACCGATGAAGTGGCCGAATATGTGGGGCGTCATGTCCAGGCCAATATTCGGGAATTGGAGGGTGCTTTGACGACTATATATGCACTGGCTACGACTGAGCAAGTAGAGGTTAGCCTCGCTGTGGCCAAGAAGGCGCTGCAGGGTCAAATCAAATTAGCAGCTCGACATATTAGTATTTCTGACATCATTGAGGCGGTCACCAATCATTTTGACGTACGTTTGGCCGATCTTCAAAGTAAGAAGCGAAGTCAGAGTATTACCGAGCCGCGCCAGATTTGCATGTATCTGGCTCGCCACCTGACCAAACATAGCCTTGAAGAAATAGGCGGACACCTGGGAGGGCGGGATCATACAACTGTCATGCATGCCTGTTCAAAAATTGGTGATGCAAAAAGTGCAAACTCTGAAATGCATACAATACTCAATGAGTTAACCAAACAAATCCTTCAGGCCTCAGCCTAGACTAGAAATCATCTGAAAAAAATGCTGACCAGTCATTTTTTTGGTAGTTTTTGGTAGCCAGCCCTCATATTACCGGCCTTATACCAATAGACAAGTTCTTTGGCACCATAACAAGTATGGAAAATGAAAGGAGGCCGATCATGTTCGGTAACCGAAAAAGGCAAGTTGTTTGGGTTTCTTTGGTGGCATTAATTGCCCTGAGTCATGCGGCATTGGCTCAAAATCGGCGTGAAGCGGCCCAGCAAAGACATTCAGCACAGCGATCTGCACCTCAAAGGCGGCAAACCCCGCCGTCAACGTCGAGGCCGCAGGCTCAAGCCCGACCGCAGACGCGTTCTAAGCCGCAAACACAGGCGAGGCCCCAGACACAGTCCAGGTCCAGACCGCAAACACAGGCAAGACCTCAGCCGACTACTCGCCCCCAGGTGCGCACAAGTCAGCCAACAAGAAGTCCGTCAGCATCACGTTCTGCCCCGACCCAGAGGTCCAGAACGAGTATCACTCCCAGGTCTTCTCAACCAAGTACCCAAAGGTCTTCCCAAGCACGCGTGCCCTCAAGCCTCAATCGATCGCCCCAAGCACGTGTGCCCTCAGGCCTCAATCGATCGACCCAATCACAGCGTTCTACCCAAAGAACGGTTCCTGGACGGTCAACTCCGACCAGGCGGTACGTGATTGACAACACTCGCACACAAAATCGGACATCTTCGCCATCATCAACGCGAAGTCCTCGTCCAAGCACTCCATCGGTTACAAGGCAGACACCCAGCAGTTCGCGATCTAGATCTAATCCCTCAACGTCTCAAGGGCGAGTGCATACGCCAAGCTCTCGTAATTCGAGCAGTCCCCAGAGAGGCCAGAGCCGAAATCCAGTGATTATTCACAGATCCAATCGAGATTCTGGGAGTCGCGTACTGGACCAAATGCGTCAAGGCAGGAGAACGCCTGAAAACATAGGGGTTCGCCGTCTTGATCCCGTGATTATCCAACGGAATCAACCCAGAAGCAGGGTTGTGGTGGACAGCAGCTACCACCGGAGACAATCTCTTCAGTACCGGTCCAAACGTCACTATCCAGGCGCCATTGTGTACCATGATCAACCCCGGAATATCATCCATGGTCCACATTACAGGCATGCCTATAGGGATCGGTATAACCGGCTCTATCACCACATGATCTGGCCCAGCACACGACTCAGCCTGTCCTACGCCTTTGGTTCCACACGATACATGCGAGACATTTACCCATATTATCATCGAAAGTATGTATTTGTGAGCATTGGAGGGCATTGGCCTTCATATCACAATCGTATGCGTTATTACTGGTATGGGGCGCATCCTCATCAATGGTATGGCTATGACCCAATACCCAGGCAGGAGAACAACTACTACACATACAACTATTATGATACGCCTTCCTCTCAAACGAGTGGTGCCTTGTCATCGCCTCTGAATATCGTGGAAGCTGAATTACCAGCACCGCCGCAGCATCAAACGCCAGCAGATCAGAGATTCTCAGAGGCTGTCATTTCCTTTGAAGATGGCCAATATGTCGTGGCAGCGAATCTTTTCAGGCAAGCCATGATGTTGGACAGGGAAGACATCATCATACCATTTGCCTATGCACAGGCCTTATTTGCTGACAAAGAATACCTCCTCGCAGTCTTGGCTTTGCGTAATGCCTTGACCCACATTAACCCCAATGAAAATAGCATTTACTATCCCCGAGGCCTGTACAAACAGGATGATGACTTGTACCTGCAGATAGACGAACTCATGATGGCTTGCGACAGAATGCCGTATGACAGAAACCTTAAGCTCCTCTTGGGATACCATTTTCTGGGTATCGGCGAAACTGACGCTGCTGCTGAGTATCTACAGGAAGCCTCACGAACCCCACAGAATGCAGAGGGGGCAAGTGTGCTTTTGGCATTGATACAACAGATACGTGATGCGGAAAAACAAGTCCAAATGCAAGAAGTAAAGCCCTAAAAGGAAGACAGCCATGGCCTTTTTAAAGAACAGATGTTTCTTAGGTTTTATCCTTGGAGCCAGCCTGAGCATGGTTGGCTCTGGATTTGCCCAAATGGGCGATACATTTGCTGTGTGGCCGTCGGCTAGCCATCAGGAAGCACCGGCTATCCATGGTAACCGCATTGTATGGCACGAATTCATGCCTGAATATGGAGATTATGACATTGTAGTCACGGACATCAACACCCCAGAGGGTATTTCAGCCGTGACACTTCGGGACGCCGGCGATCAGATGAATCCTGACGTGTGGGAAGATACAGTGGTGTGGCAGAGTTTGATGAGTGAATCGGATCAGTCTGCAGACTGGGATGTGTGGATTGCCCAGATGCCTTTTCTGGACTCGCCCAGTTTTTTTAACGTGTCCCAAGTGCCTGACAATGACGAACAGATGCCCAAGATCAGTGGTAATACAGTGGTCTGGGAAGATGGCCCCCTGGAGAGTACCAGCATCTATGCGACAGATATTACGGACGCGAATCAACCATGGGAATTTGTGATTGCAGCGTATGATTCCAAGCAGAGGGCCCCGGCCATTGATCGTCTGCACGTCGTATGGCAGGACAATGAATTTGGAAGCTGGGACATCTATGGCAGTGATATCTGGCTTCGAAATCGACCCGGAGAATTTTCAGTGGCGCCCTTTGAAAGCCATCAGACTGCACCTGCGATTTCAGGGAAAACGATTGTCTGGCAGAACCATGTGGCTGGCAACTGGGATATTTATGCGGCACGCGTGGACACCCGCTGCCGGGTTGAACTGCCTGCGATCACGGACGATACATCAGATCAAGTCAACCCCGCCATAGACGGACAGATTGTTGTGTGGCAGGATGGCCGTCATGGAGACTGGGATATTTACGCCGCCAATATTCGAACCGGTAAACAGTTTAGAATAACCCGAAATCCTGCCAATCAAGTCCGCCCGGTGGTCTATGGACGCGTTATTGTGTGGCAGGATGATCGTAGCGGCTTTTGGCAAGTGTATGCCATGATACTGGATGAGGGGCCCTTGACACAGAATGCGGATGGATGTCCAGAAGAATAGGTTCTTGTTTGATGGCAGGACACATTTATTTTATAATTTCGCCAAATAATGTGTGACTGCCACACGTTGGTCTGCCTATTAAGGAATGTAGGGCTTTTTTTGAAAAGAATCAGTCCTGACGCGTGAAACTCGGAGAGAAGATCTCAGTATGGATAAACAGCTTCGAAATGCAATAAAAGGGATCCTGGACACGGATCTGGAACGTAGACGCCGATCCATGGAACCCTTTGTCAGAGCTACATTTAACCGTTTTAGTCGTTGTTTATATCGGTATTTGGGCAATGAAGTGGAATGTGAAGACGTCCTCGAAGATGTGTATGCGGATATTTGGGAAAAGCCTGAGCGGCTTCGTACTGTTTCCACCGAAAAAGAACTGGTTCGCACCGTGTACCTCTATTATATGCGAAAGCGACTCAGGCAGGTTTACAGACGTCTGAATCGTCACTTGAGCCTGTCGCAAGAATGTTTGGCCACACTCACAGCTCCGGATATGGGACTTCTGGAGCAGGCCTCAGAGGAAGAATTCACAGAGATTCTAAAGAAAGGGATGACGAAACTCAAAGCCAGAGAAAGGAGGGCGATTGAGCTTTGGGCGGAGGGCATGAGTAATCGAGCCATTGCAGGTGAACTTAACACCACTGTGGGCGCGGTGAAGATGTTGTTGTATCGAACGATTTTGAAACTCAGAAAAATGTTGAGTCACTATGTCAGTGATGAGTATTAATCTTCAGATGACTGGAGTATAGCCATGTCAGATAATAATCGAGAAATTCAGGATTTGTTGGTGGACTATGCGGGTGCACTTCGCGATGGATGTATACCAGACTTTCTCAAGTCTCTTACTCGTGAGGAAGCAACCACAGTTCAGGAATCTTATGAGCTACCTGAAGCCACAGAGATGATTCGTTTGCTGGCAGGGGCCAGTTTTGCAGATTCAGCGGTCTCCCCTAATGTGGGCCTTTTTATCGCACGCGTGGACGCTAAGATTATGTCACGGAAAAAACAAGCTGGCACAGCCAAACGTACCACGCGACCCCTTCGTAAACATCAATCACCTCAGGTTGAGCATTAAGAGTAAAGAGACGCCATGATTTTAGAGTGCTACCAGTGTTCTTCTTGTTACTTTGAGGACAAAATATCGTCCACACGCATAGTCTCCGAGACGATTTCACCACCTCAACCCCGTGTTGAGTTTCAGGACGTGCTTATGGCCTTTGTCTGTGTGGAGATGTACGACGGCCAGGAAGAACTCAATGAGGCCATTCAGGAATTCAAAAACATGGCAGAGCTCATTGGGCAGCGATCCATTGTATTGTGTCCCAATGTGCATCTGTCCCTAGACAAAGCCCCTGAGAAACAAGCGGTATTTGTCTTGTCTGAGCTTAAACAGGGTCTCGCAAAAGCCGGCTTTAAGGTACACTGCGTCTCTTTCGGGTATCACAAACAGTTCGGCATGGAATGCAAGGGCAATGTGGGCAGTGTGGTGGGGCGACGTTTTTATGGCAGCCCAGAAAAACAGTTCCTTCGATTGCTCACCCGCTTGGGCGTTTGCCCGAGAGACACGCTTCCGGGTGACCTGCCCTCCTGGGCGAAGGTGTTGTCCAGACGCCAACTCAAGGTGATGTCCAACCGTAAAGAAGCCTATAAGATGGCTCGAAAAATGCTCAAGGAACAACTGGACACTGGCAACAGTGAACTGTGGACTTGTATGTTGTTTGAGGGTGAGCGTCAGCCTATGAATGATTATCTCAGTGAACTCTACGAGATTATTGAGGCCTATCCGGATGTGCGTATTCACCGCGCCATGAACCTACGTGTCGCAGGATTCTCCAATGCGGCTCGTTTCCTGTTTCGAAAATATCCAGACGTTATTGATGCAGGCAAGCTGCGCATTTACAACAGTAGCGTGACCGATATTGAGTTTCTTTTGACACCCAGCGAAGTTCTTCTAGCCTTTCCTAAGAAACCCCAACATGCTGGCTCTCATGCTGGGGAAATTGCGTTTGGCATTTATTGTAAGGATGTCGATTTTGCCAGGAACGTGATTCAGTGGTACAAGACGTTCCTGGTCGATGAACGATTTGGGTGGATTCGAACGGAATCAGCGCTCAATCAAGTCATTAACGAGTTGGAAGAGGAAATCTTTCAAGACAAGTTTCAATAAGTGACATGCGTCCTTCGGAAAAAATCTATTGAACGCATGATTGCCTGACAGGGATAACCTATGGCGCACACGGCCATGACCGTAACGATGATTGCCGCCTATTTGGCGGTACTGACCTTTGTTGCGCTTAAGGCTCGCGCGGCCCACCAGTTTGAGGAGTTTTCCCTGGCAGGGCGGTCACTTACCTTACCCCTGGTCTTCGGCAGTCTGGCCGCCACCTATGTGGGTGGGGCATTTTCTATTGGTTTTGTGGGAAAGGGATTTGCCACGGGGTTGGTGTTCCTGATCCTTGGTTTGGCCTTTTCCTTACAGAATATTCTGGTCGGCTTTTTTGTGGCACCCCGACTTCGGGCACTCAAAGACTGTCATACGTTGGGTGACGTTATCGGCCAGAAATACAACCGAACCTGTCAAATTATTGCAGGTATCATTTCCGTGGGGCTCTGCGCAGGGTTTGCCGGGGTTATGATTAAGGCGGGTGGCGGCATCCTGGCTGATATTTTTGGCATTCCATTCTGGTGTGCGGTGATTCTGGTGTGCGCTGTGACCACCCTGTATACCACGGTCGGGGGACTGCGAGCCAGCGTGATCACAGATGCGTTTCAGTTTACCACCTTTGCCATTCTCTTGCCGTTAATCTTTCTTTGGTTGCTCTTTCAGACAGAAGGGGGGCTTGGCCATCTGGCTAAGGTGGCCATAGAAACCACATCGCAAGGGTGGGCTTCCTTTTCCGGGCTCGAAATTGTGGGCTGGCTCACCGCCTTTTTTCTGGGTGAAACATTGATTCCTCCCAATGCCAATCGCGCGCTGGGTTCAAAAAGCACGCGTGTCTCCAGAAACGGTTTTTTGCTGGCGGGCCTGTTCAGTGCCATCTGGTTCACGGTCGTACTGTCCATAGGCATTTTGGCCAGTATCAAACCTGAGGTCGTGACTGAGATCATGTGTTTGCCTGAAGGAGCCAGAGAGGATCAGGTGTTGCTCACCTTGGTTCGCACCACACTGCCCTTTGGTTTTTACGCCTTGCTCTTGGTGGTGCTGTTATCCATTATTATGTCCAGCCTGGATTCTCTGCTCAATGCAGGTGCCGTGTCCTTTACCCAGGATATATATCGTTTTATTGCGTCCCCTGTGTCAGACCACAGGGCCCTGGTTCAGGGGCGATGGGCAACAGTGATTATTGCCGTGGCCGCAGCCGCTGGCGCGCTGTTGGTCCCCAGTATTATTAAGGGATTGCTGTTTTGTTACTCAATATGGGCACCCGCTGTTTTACCTGCGCTGCTAGTCGGGCTTTGGATACCTGATCCAAAGCCTTTGGCAGGTAAGCTGTCCATGTTGGCAGGGAGTCTATCAGGCATTTTCTTTACGATTGTATTGGAAAAAATCCCCCCAATTCTTCCCGCTCTGGCCATTGCCTTGACGGCCTATTTGATTGGGCACTACCTCAGCCCTACACAGTGCCGCGCCGACCCAGAGAGGGGGCAAAAACAATGACCTTCTTCCTCTCTTTTATGGTGATCGTATCAAGCTTTTTGGTCATTCTAAGTGGGTTCTGGGTCATTGTAGGACTTGTCACGGAATTGATCCATCCTGCAAGCACTGCGGAAAGCCCCTCAAAGGATGAACCCACAAAAAAATAAAACTTTCAAAAATTATTGTAACAACTCTGGCCATTTGGCGTCTTTATAAGTAGTCGAAGTGATGAGTAGAGAAGACTAAAATCCCCGGCTCTTTAACAAGAGAAAAACGCTTACGATGCAGTTGATTGCGGTGTCGAGCCTGCTTTTATGCCAAAACTCGGACAGCCGGAACCTTTCGGCTTTACACCCTCTTCTCCTAGCTTGCACTAGGCACCCTCATACAGCCTACACCTGATCAACTGCTTTTGCACTTCTCTTCAGTCTACCCGGACTAAGATGCACATATACGGCCTACACCCTGTATATTGTCAGTTACCCTACAGGGGGAAAGTAACTTCACACAAAATCAACTCCACAGCCCTACGGGCCGTGGGGCTTTTTTTGTTTGGCAAAACGCCAAAGCCATTCAATTCATTGAACACCGACCAAACTTTGATCCTTTTTGGAATCTAACCCAAAAATATTGTTCATAATACGACGGTTGTGATGATATAAGAAGAAAGATGAAACGAGTTTGGTGTCATTTTCTCTGGAGTCCTTAATATGCGACAACACTCTATATAACCATATCCTGGCGCCTGTCGCCAAGGACAATCCAGGCAATACCTATCACGTGCCCCTCAATCCTGGCTCCAAAAAGCAATTCGGAAATGCCGACATGACGGGCTTTACCTGCTGTTGGACATCACTCTCAAAAACGTTCCATAGCCAACTCATTCGGCGCATAAAAAAGCGGCCTTGGAAACCCAAGGCCGCTTAATTAATTCAAAACAAGTGTCCTAAATCAAGCATCGACTCAACTTAGAATGGCTTGTCGATTGGTGTAGTTATGCCAGCTAACCCAGCGACCTCTTCAGGTGAGAGCGGCCGATTGTAGATACGTACATCGTCCACTGCACCGCCAAACAAGCGACCCGTTGCCTGGGCGTTTTCGGCGATAAAGAGGTTGTGGGCACTGACGTCAATCTGGCCAGTACTCGCTACCCGGGTATTCTCGAAACCATCTATATAGAGGATACTGTGGGCGCCGTCATAGACGCCTACCACATGACGCCAAGTGTCGGTTGTGATGATAGAATTTCCGCTGATGTTACCACCTGTAGGTCCGTTGCAACCGAAGTGAGCCGAATCTCCGTCGCCAGGACCTCGGGCCAGCCGATAGGAGTCATCACCCATACTGACAATGGTTTCCCAGGTTACGCTGAACGCTGCAACCTTGATCCAACAAGCCACAGTGACTGCATCCTGAATCTTCAAAGAGTCGTCATTGCCGCAGTCCACATAGTCATCCACACCACTGAATTGCATGGCTCCACCGACCTTGCCAGCGATCCACTGAGGACTGCCCATCACGGTTCCATTGTTGCCGCTACCGGAGGAGTCACCCACGACAGCACCTGCCCCTTCATCAAAGGTGTAGTGAGCGACCAAGCCATCAGGCCCAGGGGCTGCCGGAGTGATCATCTCGCCAGCTTCGGCGTGCAGTCTGATATCATCAATCAGAATCATACCGGATGCACTACTGCCATCCACACCAATCTGGAGGGTCGTGACATTTTGAACATTCATGGAAGTCAGATCAATATTCCAGGCCTGCCATGCGCCCAAAGCAATGTTGCTTGCAGCACGTGGGTAGGTCAGTTTGGTGTTGTTGATCTTGACATACAACGTGCCCGTGTTACCTGTTTGACCGTTAAAGGCGATTGAGAGGGTTTGAGCCCCACCAATGGTCCAGTCTTGCGCTACAGCAAACGTGCGTTCCGTCTGCGATGCCACATTACCTGAATTGCCGTAATAGAAAGGCATGGACTGGCCGCTGCCTGGCATGGTGTTGGCTGTTTCCATAATATCACCATTATAGTGAGAACTGGCTACGCTCCAGATGTCATGCCCAATGCCGGCACCTGTGCCATTGCCATTGTACCCAGTCGAGAAGAATTCGTCGGCAGAATAGCCATACCCGTCAAGCCACGTTTGGAAAGGACGATCCGGGCTGTCGTTGCCGTAACTCTCAAAATCTTCAACCA
>CAZBTJ010000101.1:0-20407 GCA_964494325.1 uncultured Pirellulales bacterium | reverse complement strand
CTCAAGGCAGTGTCTACTATCTGGGTGAGTTCTACGACAATATTTCTGTTCATCGGCGAGGGGGCAGTACGGCAGGTGCCGCTAAAACACACTTCAAGCTCAGTTTTAATGAAGGCCGAAAGTTTAGATTTTATCCCAATGAAGCTCGTGTCAATGAAATCAATCTCAACAGTACGTACAGTGACAAGGCCTATCTGAGACAGGCTCTGGCATTTGAGGCGTATGATTGGTGTGGATCCCCAGGATGCCTGGCCTTTCCAGTGGCCGGGTATCGCAATGGTGATTTCTTTGGCGTGCAGATCATGATCGAGGAACCTGAAGAGGAACTACTGATTCGTGAAGGTCTGGACCCGAAGGGTGCCCTGTACAAGATGTATAACCAATTCACCAGTGGTAGTGGTGAGAAGAAGACCCGACGTTGGGAAGGCAGTCAGGATCTTGGCCATTTTGTGAGCAGCATAAACGGCACTTCCGGTATGGCATTACACAACAACATCATGGATCTGGTGGATCTCCCCAGGACACTCAACTATCTGGCAGCCACAGTGCTGACGCATCAAAACGATCATCCCCACAAGAATCATTATCTTTACTGTGACTCAAATGGCTCGGGGCAGTGGTTTTTTATGGCCTGGGATCATGACCTGACCTGGGGGTCCAACTGGACAGGCAATTCTTATCATGACTACATATATGCAGCAGACGACCAGGTCCCTGGCAAACCTTCGACTGTGAAGCCATCTCATCCCTTTGTGGGCAAGCAGGACTGTCAGGAATGGAATTATCATTGGAACCGTTTGACCGAAGCCTTGCTCAATGATCCGATAGTGCGTGAAATGTATGTACGAAGACTTCGTACTGTGATGGATGATTTTCTCAAGGCGCCGGGCACCGCGTCAGAGTCATTGTTTATAGAAAATCGAATCGATCAACTGGCTGTGCTGATGGATGAAGACGTGCAGAAGGATTATAATAAGTGGGCTAGTCCATGGTCCTGGGGCGGACAGGGCGGTTATAACCGGGATCAATCCTTTGATGAGGCCTTGGATATTCTCAAGATCGATTACTTGGCTGTACGTCGGCATCACCTTTATGTGACCCATCTGGCGGACAATGCAGCAGGCTATCCCATAGCAGGGTCATATTCCGCAAGGATTCCCAATACGCAGCCTTTTGACTGTGTGATAGAGTTTGCTGGGTATGAGAGTGATCTGAATGGGGCAAACCAGGACGAAGAGTATATTGAGTTGGTCAATCCTCACCCGTTTGCTGTGGACTTAACGGGTTGGCAAGTCACAGGGGCTGTGTCGCACAAATTTCTACCTGGCACGGTCATTGTCGGTGGCGGACGACTGTATCTTTCTCCCAATGCAGGAGCTTTTCTGAATCGGGCGATATCCCCCACAGGTGGCGAGGGGTATTTTGTGCAGGGAGATTACGAGGGGCATTTGGCGGGTGAGCAGGGCGTGGTCAGTCTTCTGGATCGCGATGCGGTGGAAGTCTCTCGTTTGACGTATCAGGCGGTTGGAAGCGATCAACAGCTAAGCCTGCGTATCAGTGAACTCATGTATCACCCGGCAGATTCTGGCACAGGCATTGATCCTGAGGCGTTGGAGTTTGTTGAAGTGCTCAATATCGGTGAGTCAGACCTGTCTCTTGGTGGCGTTCGGTTTACCGCGGGTATCAGCTTTGATTTTCCCAGCGTGATTCTTGCGGCGAATGGGTATTTGGTGATCGCGAAATCTCCGACTCAATTGTCCCAGGTGGCAGATCTAGCAGGTGTGACCGTTCTGGGCCCATATCAAGGCAAGCTCAGCAATGGTTCAGAACGCATAAGGCTGGAGGATCGTTATGGCAGCACCATTCAGGATCTCACGTATCAAGACGATTGGTACAGGGCCACGGATGGTAATGGCTACTCACTCGAAGCCCTTGATCCGGTCAACTCATCCCCCCATGATTACAGTACGAAAAGCCATTGGCAGGCCAGTGCCGCGCCAGGTGGATCGCCAGGGAAGAGCAATTAAAACAGGGCAATGGGCCAGAGTGCCTGTCCAAAGTTGAGAAGGTGATCTGATAAATGACCGGTCGTTTGAGTCAAGGGCTTGACTTGCCACTCCTTCACGAGTGTTTGCCAGAAAGTATGGGGTGTGATCCTTAGCAGGATTCCCAAGACCACAGCCGATGCCACAATGGCCCGACCCAGTCTTACCTTCAAATGTATTAGAAGCACGAGCAATCCCAATGCCACAGCCATCGCGCACAAAGCAAACATGAGTTTTCCTCAGATACCTTAATAACGATCGTAGATGTGTCGATCTTATAGCCCATGAGGTCCGGTGGGTCAAGTGTAATGGACTTGAATGGGCCGTGGTTGAGACTCAAGCAGGACGTATAGTCATCCCTTTTCGACTCAAAAGGAATCACTACAGACCTAATCCCGGAAAAGATCCTCAACGCAGAGTGAGTGTCCAGCAATAAGCAACGAATAACGAAAAACTAGCCACGAACAACGAATAAACGCCTTACTTAACCGTGATTGTATCTTGGCTAACGGTTTTGCCCAGCGTTTTGCTAAGGTCAAATGTGACTTTAATGCGGTAGGTTGTATTGGATTTTGCATTGTTTGGTACTCGCCACGAGTACCCGCAGATACCACCTCAGCCAAAGGGCATTTTGCCCTGGGTGATAACCTTGCCCTGGGAATCCAGGATGGTGACGTTTGGAGGGTTGTCTTGTCCGTCTTTGGTGGCTATACCAGCGATGGCAAGGCCTGTGGTGGTGTCACCCAAGGCAGCCGAAATATTGACGGGTTCGCCTGCTTTGAAATTTTTCTCTGGGTTGGTCCAGGTGAAGGTCACGTCTTTGAAGGTCGGAAGTCTGAGGCTTGGGCTGTCATTGTCCCGAATGCGGAGGGGGTAGGGATTGATGTCGGTCTTTTCCGGGGCCGGGCTGAATCTGAGACTGAGCTTGGTGTCGCCAATACTTGCAGTGAGATTGACTGGCATGTAGTCATCTTCGGGAATTTGTGCGAGATCGTCTTGTTTTTTGCAATTGGCAAGATTGATCAATTTGGTTTTGCTGAGAAGGAAACCCGAGTTGTCCACAGAGATTTTTGCTTCGTTGTCGGAGGTCAGTTTGAGTGCGCCAAATTTACCGGCATAGGGCTGGACTGTCAGTAGGGTGCCCTCTTTATTACTGGTGAGCTGGTATAAGGTGCCGTCCACACGGGGCCAGTCTGCCAGCAGGCCCGTGTCGCCATTTCTCTGACCGTCCATAAAGCAGGCGGTCCAGACGTGATCATACCGGCCTGAAATGGCGGTAGTCTGGGCGAGGATGATGTCGTGTTCGTTGTTTCCAATCTTGATGTGTCCTTGCCTGGCCATGGTGGGCGTGAACATGGCCAGTGTCTGTGTATCCGACATGGGAAACAGGAGCAGACGCAGTGTTTCTGTGATATTGTTGACCTTTAGAGTAAAGGGCATAAAGACTGTGGAGCTTTTCTGGCCGAGGCGAGGGAGACCTTCTTTTGAAAAATGAGTGTTCACCGCTATGGACGTGTCATTGCTCAGGTCCAGGTTACCGTTTTGGTCTATGAACAGTGTGTCAAAGCCGCTGTTCCAACTTTGTTTTTGGTCGAGCGTGAAGTAGATGGGTGTGCCCTCAGAGGAATTCAACGGATTGCCGCCCAGTTTGAGTTGACCATGCAGAGGAGTCAAACTCTTGATTTTAGCCTGGATCTTGATCGCCTTGTTGGGTTTGTTTTGGCATAACACACTCGCACCCATTAAAAGATGCATTTTGGTGGTGCGAGACGTATGGCGTGTTGGATTTCTGACATAGTTTTTAGTTGATTCAGAAGGCTTGCCCGTGTATAAAAGCACCTTTATTTAGACACAAGTCCTTTGAGGTTGTTATTTGGTGTTTTATTTGGCGGGTCTTGGCTGGTTTTTCGACAACATGTCGGCACTGGAGAGGGTCGTTTTTAAAAATAAACTTTCTGGTTTTAGTACTTAAATGGAGACACTATGAAACGGAGAATGGTTACGATTGACGGCAACTCGGCCGCAACCCATGTTGCACATGCAACCAATGAGGTAATCGCGATTTACCCGATTACCCCAAGTTCTACAATGGGGGAAATTGCGGATGCCAAGTCAGCGGCCGGTCAGCCCAATATCTGGGGAACGATCCCTTCTGTGACTGAAATGCAGTCTGAGGGCGGTGCTGCTGGTGCTGTACATGGTGCCTTGGCTACAGGGGCCCTGACAACAACCTTTACGGCATCTCAGGGTTTGTTGTTGATGATTCCTAATATGTACAAAATTGCAGGCGAACTGACCCCGACCGTGTTTAATGTGTCTGCTCGTTCTCTGGCTTGTCAGGCCCTATCCATTTTTGGCGATCATTCTGATGTCATGGCCTGTCGGCAGACCGGTTTCGCCATGCTGTGTGGCAACAATGTGCAGGAAGCCATGGACATGGCTTTGATTGCGCAGCAATCGACTTTGGCCTCACGCGTGCCGTTTCTCAGTTTCTTTGATGGATTTAGAACCAGTCATGAAATTCTAAAGGTCGAAGAATTGACCTACGATGATATGCGTGCCATGATTGATGACAAGCTGGTGGCTGCACACAAGGCCCGCGCTTTGTCACCTGATCGCCCCATGATGAGTGGTACGGCCCAGAACCCGGACGTATTTTTCCAGGGTCGTGAGACTGTAAACAAATTCTATGACGCCACACCGGGTATCGTCCAGGAGACCATGGACAAGTTTGCCAAGATCGTGGGACGCGAGTATAAGTTGTTTGATTATGTGGGGGCCCCGGACGCTGAGAAGATCATCATTGTGATGGGAACTGGGGCTGATGCGGTCCACGAGACCGTGGAATATCTGGTCGGTAAGGGCGAGAAGGTCGGTATGGTCAAGGTCAGACTGTACAGGCCGTTCAGTCTGGAACACTTTATTGCGGCACTGCCTAAGACGGCCCTGAAGATGGCTGTTCTGGATCGTACCAAAGAGCCTGGTGCACTGGGCGAGCCCATGTATCTGGACGTCCGTACTGCCATTGGCGAGGCCATGGGCAGCGGTGCATTGAAGTATGATCGTTATCCCACCATTGTGGGTGGTCGCTATGGTCTGGGTTCCAAGGAATTTACCCCTGCCATGGCCAAGGCCGTGTTTGACAATCTGGATGCGGCTGAGCCGATCAACGGATTCACTGTGGGTATCAATGACGATGTGACAGGCAAGAGCCTGGCAGTCGATTCGTCTTTCCAGGTCGATAGTGATGCCTACTGTGCGATGTTCTATGGTCTGGGGTCAGATGGCACTGTGGGTGCCAATAAGAACTCGATCAAGATCATCGGTGAAAAGACAGACAACATGGCACAGGGCTACTTTGTGTATGACTCAAAGAAGGCCGGTGCTGTGACGATTTCTCACCTGCGGTTTGGTAAGTCTTTGATCCGCAGTACCTACCTGATTGAAAAGGCCGACTTTGTGGCCTGTCACAATCCCAGCTTCCTTGAGAAGTTTGATATGTTGGAAAATCTCAAGGATGGCGGTATCTTCCTGTTGACCAGTACGCACGACAAGGATGAGGTCTGGGACACACTGCCCAAGGAAGTTCAGACCCGGATTATTGCCAAGAAGGTCAAGTTCTATGTGATTGATGCGATTGATATTGCGGATGAGCTTGGCTTGGGTGCTCGCATTAATGTGGTGATGCAGACTGCCTTCTTTAAGATTAGCAGTGTCATCCCGATTGAGACTTCCGTGGATGCGATTAAGGGGGCGATCAAGAAGAGCTATGGTAAGAAGGGGCAGAAGATTGTGGATATGAACAATGCGGCTGTGGATGCGGCATTGGATCAGGTCTACCAGGTGGTTGTGCCTGCTCAGGTGAGTAGCCAGATTACCATGCCTCCAGTCGTGCCTGCCGATTCGCCTGACTTCATAAAAAATGTGACGGGTGTGATCCTGGCTCGCAAAGGCGATCAGGTGCCTGTCAGCCAGATGCCTGTGGATGGTAAGTTCCCTCTGGGTACCACCAAATACGAAAAGCGGAATATTGCCGTGGATATCCCCGTTTGGGAGTCTGATGTGTGTATTCAGTGTGGGACTTGTTCTCTGGTGTGCCCGCATGCTGCGATTCGTGTGAAGGCCTATGACGCAGATCAACTGGACAAGGCACCTGCTACATTCAAGAGTGCCAATGCCAAGGGCAAGGACTTTGCCGGTATGAAATTTACTGTGCAGGTGGCACCTGAAGACTGTACCGGTTGTGGTGCCTGCGTGCAGCAGTGCCCTGCCAAGGAAAAAGACGCGAATAAAGAACTCACTGGTCGCAAGGCCATTAACATGGCTCGTCAGGAACCGTTGCGTGCTCAGGAATGTGAAAACTATGATTTCTTCCTGAATGTTCCGAACACAGATCCCAAGCTGTTTAAGGCGACCAGTGTCAAGGGCAGTCAGTTGGTTCAGCCACTGTTTGAATATTCAGGGGCCTGTGCTGGCTGCGGTGAAACCGCCTATGTCAAGCTCGTCAGCCAGTTGTTTGGTGATCGTGCCATGATTGGCAATGCCACAGGGTGTTCCTCAATTTATGGTGGTAACCTGCCCACGACACCCTATACCACCCGTGCTGACGGACGTGGCCCGGCCTGGAGTAACAGTCTGTTTGAAGACAATGCGGAATTTGCCATGGGTATGCGTTTGACAGTGGACAAGTTCACAGAGTATGCCGTGGAACTGCTTGCCAAGGTCGCTGACAAGGGCTGTGTGGACAAGGCTCTGGCACAGGAGATTGCCGAGGTGGTCGTGGCCAATGATCCTGCTCAGGCTACCATTGAATTGCAGCGTGAACGTGTGGCCAAGTTGAAGGCTATTTGCGAAAAGGCTGAGTCTTGCGATGAATGTGAAAAGCTCTTAACAGTGGCTGATTATCTGGTTCGCAAGAGTGTGTGGGCCTTTGGTGGTGATGGCTGGGCCTATGACATTGGCTACGGTGGCCTGGATCACGTACTGGCTAGTGGTAAGGATGTCAACATCCTGGTTTTGGATACTGAAGTGTATTCCAATACCGGTGGTCAGATGTCCAAGTCGACACCCAGAGCGGCTGTGGCTAAGTTTGCTGCGGCTGGCAAGCCTTCACCCAAGAAAGACCTGGGCATGATTGCCATGTGCTACGGCAATATTTATGTGGCCAAGGTGGCATTGGGTGCCAACACCAATCAGGTCGTCAAGGCCATGACAGAAGCAGAAGCCTATCCTGGTCCTTCATTGATTATTGCGTACTCACACTGTATTGCCCATGGTATCAACATGACCAAAGGGTACGACGAGCAGAAAAAGGCAGTGGCCTGTGGTCACTGGCCCCTGTATCGCTTTGATCCACGGCTGTCTGAGCAGGGCAAGAACCCGCTGCAACTCGACTCCAAGGCACCGTCTTTGGACTTTGAAGAGTATGCGTATGGCGAAAACCGCTATCGCTCTCTCAAGCAGATCAACCCTGAGCTGGCCAAAAAACTGATGAAAGAGGCCACCTCAGATACAGCCAAACGCTGGAAGCTTATGCAGCAACTGGCAGCGCTTGAGTGTGATTGCGACAGCTAAACACTGAACTGATGATTGATTGTGATTGTGCTGAATCCACCTCGTTGGGGTGGATTCAGCTTTTTTTATGACGGTAGATTCTCCCTGGATCTTGACTTTTATGGCTTTGGATTTGTCTGGCTTGGGACATGTCAGATTTAGCACACCTTGCTCGTGCAACGCTTCAATGTGATCTGCATCCACCTTGGATGGAAGGCGAATATTTCGCCTGAAACTGCCATACACCGCTTCTCTGTGACTCTGAGATCCGTGTTTTTGCATAATTCTGGCAAGTATCATCAGGCCAGGGCGTCTGTACCTGTGTTCGTGGCTTTCAAACTGCCATGTCAAATTGAGCGCTTGAGCTTTTAGGACCTTATCAGTACACTGTGACGCTAAACAGACTATTGATTTGAGGATGACATGTTATGGCAGAGTCAAGTTTTGTGCAGTATGAAGGCGTAGCGTCTCAGGCCCAGGCTGCAATAGGGCAGTTTGTCGTGGATATTCAGGAGCATTTTGGAGCTGACCTGATTAACGTAACCGTCGTTGGCAGCGCCACGGGGGCAGATTTTCAGGTGGGGACCAGTGATATCAATACCGTCCTGGTGCTTTCACGTCTGGAGCGTTCACATCTGGATGTGATGAGTAGTATGATCAAGAGCCTGCGCAAACACAGTATGGCCTTGCCTTTGCTCATGACCCCCCAGTACATTGAGCGGTCTCGTGATGTGTTTGGTGTGGAACTCTTGGACTTTCAATTGTCCGGCAAGGCGGTGTTGGGTGACAATCTGTTTTCTGGGTTGAGCTTTGAACGTTCGGATGTGCGACTCCAGTGTGAACGTGAACTCAAGGCCATGCTAATTCGCTTGAGGCAAGGCTACATGGCCAGTGCCGGCAATGTCCGCTTGCTCAGGGATGTGCTTGTGTCTTCAGGCAAAACTCTGCTGCCTTATCTTCGGGCCATGGTGTGGCTCAATCAAGGTGACAGGGAGAATTCAATTCAGGGCACCTTGAGTCAGGCCAGAGAAACCCTTGGCATCGAGACGGCCGCGTTGGACACACTCGTCCAATGGCGCAACACCAAGGTGAAGGTCAAGAGTGATGCTCTGATTCTTGGCTTTGATGCCACCTACACTGTGATTGAGCAGTTGGCAGATTGGGTGGATAGTCATGAAGTGTAACCATACTCCCAATAGATCATTATTGCTTGTCCTCGGGCTGGTTTGTTTCCTGATGTGGCCTGCGGTGGGCCTGGCAAAATTTACCCTGGCACAGCCCAGCACGTATGTGGCGGATAATGCCAATGTGATTGATGCTGGCACAGAGCGTCAGTTATTGGGATTGCTGCATGAACTGGAGCAGAAAACGGGCACTCAATATATCATCTTGACGGTTCAGACCACGGGGGGGATACCTGTGCAGCAGGCGTCATTTGATCTTGCAGATCAGTGGAAGCTTGGGCAGGCAGGTAAGGACAATGGGCTCTTGTTCATGATGTCCGTCAAAGAACGGGAATACTTCCCTCAAGTGGGGTACGGTCTGGAGGGATATTTGACAGATCGGTTCTGCGGCACGGTTGGACGTGACTATTTAGAGCCGTATTTTAAGCAGGGCGACTACAGTCAGGGGATCCTCCAGGCCAATCTGCGATTCATTCAGCGTATTGCAGAAGAAGAAGGTGTGCAGCTTTCTGGCATGCCTGAGTTGCCCAGAAATCCCAGAAGACGTCGCAGAACACCATGTTGCAGCGGTTTGCCCTTGCTCCTGTTCATTCTCCTCTTTTTGGGTGGTGGACGTGGAGGCCGGGGCATGTGGTTGATGCTGCCATTTTTGATGGGCGGTGGTTTTGGCGGTCACCGGGGCTATGGGGGCCACGGCAGAAGTGGTTCTTATGGCGGTGGCAGCTTTGGCGGCGGTTTTGGTGGCTTTGGCGGCGGCATGGGCGGCGGCTTTGGCGGCGGCGGTGCTGGCGGAAGCTGGTAGGGAACAGTTTTCAGGTGACCGTTTTCAGTGTTTAGTATTTTGGTGTCGAGTGACATTTTTGGATAGGAGTTTTGAATATGAGACAGTCAGGGAAAACAATTTGGATCGTTCTTGGTGTGTTGGTCCTTTTGGTGGTCTTTGGTTTTGGCGGGTTTAAGAGTGGCTATGACAGGGCTGTGAGATATGAGCAGGCCGCTAAGAAGACCTGGTCTGATGTGGATGCTGTGCTTCAGCGACGTTTTGATCTGATTCCCAATCTGGTCAATACGGTCAAGGGGTATGCGGCCCATGAAAAGGAGCTGTTTGAAAGCCTGGCTCAGTCCAGAGAGAAATATTTTCAGCCAGGGAGCAGTCCGGCTGATAAAATTCAGGCTAGCAATCAGCTGACAGGTTTGTTGTCCCGTTTGCTGGTACTCAAGGAAACCTATCCTGACCTCAAGGCAAATCAGAATTTCTTGGCGTTACAGGATCAACTCGAAGGTTCAGAGAATCGCATCGCCGTGGCCCGTACCCGATATAATGGGGCTGTGGAAGCACTCAATGGATATGAGAGGGCTTTCATAGGGTCCTTCTTCTGTAAAAGGGCTGGTGTTGAACCTGCTGAATACTTTGATGCCACAGAACAGGCCAAGGCTGGGGCACCGACTGTTGAGTTCTAAACATCAGAACCTTGAAGCCAGGACTTGGAATCTATGATTTGGCGGCGTGATTAATGCAGGTAACTGAGCATGTGCATGCATTGCGTGTGGACTATGAGATTCGCGTGTCTCCCACAATACGTGTGAAGCGATTTGTGTATGTGTATCTTATTGTGGGCCAGCGCATCCACTTGATTGATACTGGCATTGCCTCGACTGTTGGGGTGATAGAAACATATCTCGCCGGGATTGATCGATCTTTCGATGACGTGGTCACGGTTCTCTTGACCCATGGTCACGCCGACCATATGGGCGGGCTCAAGACAATTCAATCGCGATCCGGCTGTTGTGTGTTAGCCCATGCCCTTGAAACACCCTGGATAGAAAATACGGGACTGCAGGTCGCTAAGCGGCCGTCCCTGGGGTTTGATCAATTGGTTTCTGGCGATGTGACAGTAGACCAGCAGGTGGTAGATGGGGACAAAGTTCAGCTGGAGCCAGGGCTTGAAATGAAGGTGATTCACACGCCAGGTCACTCACCGGGGTCAGTGTGTTACCTGCTAAATGGCCATGAGGTATTGTTCACAGGGGATGCTCTGGCTTTTGCCTGGGGTGTTCCTGTATATGATGATGCCATGGTGTCTTTGACCTCTGTGAAGCGCCTTCAATTACTCAAGCCGGTGGCCTGCCTCCTGAGTTCTTGGGATACTCCACGCTTTGGTGCAGAGGCGTCCAGCGTCTTTGATCAGTGCCAGGACTATTTACAGACAATTCATGAGGCGATTCGCCAAGAGGTTGAAGATCCCTGTTTGATCGATCCCACGGGTTTGTGCCAGGCTGTGTTGTCCAGGCTGAAATTGCCTGCCGTGGCAGCCAATCCTCTGGTGGCTTCGTCTTTGATGTCGCATGTGCCGTATCTTGACCAGGCAATACTACAGGCTAAATAGAGAGGGAGATATTCGTACATCTGGCTGCTTGGGCAATTTTAGGTAAAATGTCGTGCCATGTTTTATTTGGGATGTAAAACTCACGTTGCCTTGGAGATAGGTTTCGCCGAAGAGCTTCATGCCATAGGTACCAAGTCCTCGGCCTTGCGCATTTTTGGTGCTAAAGTTGCGTTGAAATATTCTCAATCCTACATCATGGGGTATGACCGAGGCATTCCATACGCTGAATGTTACCGTGTCAGCGTCGTCGTCCAGTGATATTTCCACATATTTTCCGTCTTGGCTGGCTTCAAAGGCATTGATCAAGATATTGACCAGAATACGTTTGAGCAATGCCGGGTCCGTCAGGAGGTGATTGAGGTGAGTGTGGTTAACAATACTAAGAGACTTGTGAGTGGCCACGGGATGTGAACAAAACATGTCCTTTAGTTCATGAAAGAGTGGTTTAATTGCCATCTCTTCAAAATGTACATCATAGGTGTGAGATTCTCGGTAACACAGAACGCGTTGAATCTCAACCTCTTTTTCAAGGTATACGGCAAGATGTTTTATGCGTGCTCGAAGCTCTTCTCCCAGAGAGGGATCGGTTTGTTTTTCAAGCATTTGACTGCTGAGCTTCAGACCGCTGATGGTGTTGCTGATGTCATGAAAGAAAGTTCGTTCGAGGGCAGAATGTTGTTGTTCAACCGTGATGTCCTGGAATACCACCATGAGAAATCGTTGATTCTCTATTATGACAGGTGAACAGCGGACTCGAAAGTAGAGGTCAATAGAACTGCCATCTTTATCGACCTTGAGAACGCAGTCTCTCTGTACCGGTTTATTCTCAGTCAAACAGGTGACTATGGAGATGGCCGCTCCACAGGTGCTGCAGAAGGCGCTGGTGCCACAGCCGCCAGGCTCATCATGGGCATGTTCGCAGTGAATCGCTTCACCTGTTCGTAGCCCCATGATTTCGTCAGGGTCTTTGACGCCCAAGGTGCTGAGCATGGATTGGTTGACTGCCAGGATCTCGCGGTTTTCATTGAGTACTGCGACAAGCCCCGAGACAATTTCCAGCAAAGTGTCAATAAGCGGGCTATGACTAATGATTTGAAGATCGCACTCCAAAGTCTCACACGTACTTCTTGATTCTGGGGCATAGTAGTTTTTGTGCTGATTTTGACCGCTGGAATGAGAACTGTCCATATTTCCAATCTCCTTAATAAATCTACCTCAGTCCATACGAGTATAGCACAAGTTATGCTTTTTGAACGTTTTTTTCTGTGTTCGTATTTCTGCTGGATTGGAGCGTACTATTTGGGTCAGTGAAGTTTGGCAAACTTCAGATGGTTGTATTCAGCACAAAAAACACGTTTTTCTAAAAACTGCGAAAGGAAGCTGTATACCAAGGGGTTTTCAGCTTTCACTCTTTTGCAGTAGGTGCTCAAGTGTTGGTGCGATCTCTTTGTGGTTGAATTCGAAGCCTGAGGCCTGGAGTTTTTCTGGGCAAACATACTGGCTGGCGAGAAGGAGTTCGTGGCCGAGGTCCCCGAGCAGGGATTCAATGACCAGGTTTGGGATTCTGAGTAGGGCAGGCCTGTGGAGTGTCTGCGCCAGTGCCTGCGTAAAGACTTCATTGGTGACTGGATTGGGTGAGGTGATATTGACTGGGCCCTGCAAATCCGGGTTATTCAAGATATAGTCAAAGCTGCGAATCAGATCCGTGAGCGAGACCCAGCTCATAACCTGTCTTCCGTGACCCAAAGGACCGCCCAATGCAAGACGAAACGGCAACAGCATTCGAGGTAACATACCGCCATGTTTGTCCAGGACCACCCCGAGTCTGGCCCGAACCACGCGAATGCCTGCATCTGTTGCCGAGCTAGTAGCGTTTTCCCAGGATTGGCAGACTTCTGCCAGAAAGCCTTGGCCTGCGGGGCTTGATTCATCCAGTTTTTCTGGCCCTTGGCTACCATAGAATCCTACAGCGGATGCAGAAATGAGGCATTCCGGTTTACGTTCGAGCGATGCGAGGGCTTCGCACAGCAGTGTGGTGCCTTGGATTCGACTGTTCTGAATGCTTTGTTTTCTCGTTGCTGTCCATGGACCACCAGCAATGTTCTCGCCTGCCAGATGTATCACTGCGTCAATAGGGTGGTTTTCAGGCAGGTGAATAACATGTCTTTTTATATCCCACCATGCCTGCCCTTCAGCGGGCTTCTTTCGTGACATGCAGGTGACGTCATGTTGTTCTCTCAAAGCAGCACGTAACGCCGATCCAATTAGGCCGGATGATCCTGTGATTAGGATATTCACTGAAGACCTCAGAGTTTGTCAGGTAGTCTTTTACTGACTGATTAACTCCGAAACCTTGGCAATGTCAATACTGTCAACCATAATGTGGCTGGAATTTTTGTCGACCCGGAGAAATGTTTCATTCATGATACTCGCTGTGTGTCTATACACTTGATCCAATACGACATTATCATTGTTATATAGGGTAAAGGTTGGTGATGTTTCGGTTTCTATTTTAACCCCTTTGAGCTTGATTTGGTTGGCGTTTATACTGACCATGCCGTGCTTGGCCGTTATGTGGATTTGCTCAAAGCGAATGCCCTGAATGGGCATTTCTGGGAGTCCCTGAAGCCAGATGGCTCTGTTGGCGCCTTGGCAGAGCACATTTTTGAGTAGAATATTCTTAAACTGCGGTGTACTCTCATTGACCTCGATCCTGGGGGCTATGTATGAATCGTCTTCGGGCTTAGGTGCTGCACTGTCATAGAACATGTTGAAAGAAATGGCATCTGTACCAATGTTTGACATACGAACATTCTGGATGTGGATATTTTCAACGACACCGCCTCGACCACGTGTGCTTTTGAATCGAAGACCCACGTCAGTACCCAGGAATGCACAGTTGTCGACGAATACATTTTTGACTCCACCGGACATTTCACTACCGACTGTGATGCCGCCATGACCGTGATATACGGTGCAGTTGGTGATCACAATGTTTTCGCAGGCCTTGCCACGCTTTCTGCCATACTCATTTTTTCCTGATTTGAGACAAATCGCGTCGTCGCCCACATCAAAAGTGCTGTTTGACACCGTTACGTTTCGACAGGATTCGAGGTCCAGGCCATCACCGTTTTGTGAGAACCAGGGGTTGCGCACTGTAATGTTTCGAATCGTGACGTCTTCGCATAATAAGGGATGAATGTTCCAGGCCGGAGAATTCTGAAACGTGGGGCCATCAAGCAGTACCCTTTTGCAGTTGATTAAACTGACCATCACAGGACGCAAGTAGGCTCTAAGTGGGGCGTAATCTCGTAGGGTGGCGTGTCTTTCTTCCAACGCCTGAACCAGTTCTCGACCGTTCAGAGCTTCCTGATTCGGCCACCAGACATCCTGGTTGTCATTGAGAACTCCACCGGACTCAGTCAATGCTTTCCAATGCTTGGCAGTGACTTTGAATTTCTTGACGGGACGCCACGCCTGGCCAGCACCGTCAATGATGCCTTGGCCTGTGATTGACACGTTTGTGAGATTATTGCCAAACAGGGGCGATACGCAACGTACTCGTCGCAGGCCCTCCCAGGTGGTGTTGATTAAGGGGTAGTTATCAAAGCGATCACTGAATTGGATCACAGCGCCGGATTCCAAGTGTAAATCTACGTGGCTCCTGAGCTGTATTGGGCCAGTGGGCCATATGCCGGGCGGCACAATGACATGCCCTCCCCCCGAAAGCATGCAGGAGTCAAAGGCCTTTTTGAAGGCTTTGGTCGTTTCCCATGCATCGTCTTGTTTGGCGCCAAATGCCAAAATGCTCACCGAGTAGGCTGGTATTTCAACGGGGTTCCTGCGGGTCATTTTCTGGATTGCATTGAGGTTTGACGTCTTGACTTGGGAAAAAAGCCAGGTCAAGATGACATCATTTTTATACGTGGCCCCCCAGATGCTATGCCCGGCATTGTGGTATTCTGTATAGTGTGGTGAGGCGCCCGCCAGCGTAAGGGTGTCAACCATATCCCTGGCACGCATCACAGAAACAATGGGGTCCTTATCGCCATGTGCGATCCATAGTGGGATACCCTTGATGACGTCTGCAAGCTTTGTGTCTCCTCCTCCACACACAGGTAGGGCAGCGGCAAATTGCTCGGGTCGCCTCTGGATGACATCAAATGTTCCAAAACCACCCATGGATAGGCCTGTTACGTAGAGGTGATTTGGGTCAATGGGCAGGCGATCAATTAGGGTGTCCATCAGCTCAAGAGTGAGACGCATGGGTGTGGAGGGATTTTCAGGCATCGTATGGCTGTCTTCATTCCAGGGCACATTGACCCATTGCTGGTTTGATGGGCATTGCGGGGCAAGCAAATAGATGGGATGATTGTTTTTCTTCGAAAAAGCCAGGATATCGTTCACGCCGTGTTTGAGTTGTTGTTTGTTATCCTTGCCACGTTCTCCTGCGCCATGTAAAAAGAGTATCAGGGGGTATTTTTCGGTATCTCTGGCGGCGATTGGGTTGTGAAGCCTGTAATTCAAGGATTCACCGTATTGGGTCTCGTAGACCTTGGTTTCAAAGGAGTTTGTGTTTGCGGTTAGTACCGCGCAAAAAGAACAGAGCAATACAAGAAGCCGCATTGGTTTTAAATATAATGACATGGAAGTCTCCTTACTAGGTTTCGTATACTGCCTATTATAACTTATTTTTTTGTGGCTGCAACCATTGGGTTGGGCTTTACGCATTGATTCTTGTTGTTCTTGTCAGCATTGTTAATGGTGGTTCTGTTAAACATCAAGTGATCACAATTCAAGGGCTGCAGGCGGTGCACAAAGTGCGAGGTTTATTGCTCATGTTTGCTTTGCGGTTTGAATTCCAGTCTTGCTGAGATGTTAAATTTTCGCAGTTTCATAAAAAAACATGAGATATGCCTATATACCGGGGTAAGTTCTTTTGCAATGCACTTTTAAGTGTGGTAGAATTCGTCGCCTTAAAGAGCTACTATCATGTCACGAAAGGGGTGAATATGAGTTTCGAGAAGTTCTTCAGTCCCCAGTCAGTCGCCATTGTAGGCGCCTCTCAGCAAAAGGGGAAGGTTGGTTATGAGATCCTGACCAGTATGGTCAAGGGTGGGTATGAAGGAAAGATTTTTCCTGTCAACCGTAAGGCTACTGAAATAGAAGGGATCAAATGTTTTCCTGATCTTGCGGCCATTGGCGAGATACCTGAGTTGGTGGTCATTATTGTGCCAGCCAAATTTGTGCCTGATATCATGCAGCAGTGCGTGAAGATTGGTGCCAAGTCTGTGGTGATTATCACGGCCGGTTTCAAGGAAGTGGGCGAAGAAGGCTTGCGTCTGGAACAGCAGGTCATGCAAATCGCCAAGCAGGGCGGCATCCGTTTTATTGGTCCCAACTGCCTGGGTGTGGTGTGTACTGAGCACAAACTCAATGCGAGTTTTGGAGGTGATTTGCCTGCACAAGGGGGTATTGGTTATCTGTCTCAATCCGGTGCATTGCTGGCTGCGATTCTGGATATGGCCAATGCCAATGGCATTGGATTTAGTAGCTTGATTAGTATTGGTAACAAGGCGGATGTGGACGAACTGGATATGATCGTGGCCATGGGCGAAGACCCCAAGACTAAGGTAATTGCCGGATATCTTGAGAGTATTACAGACGGCGAGCTGTTTGTCAGGCGGGCAGAACAGATTTCCAGTGAAAAGCCCATCCTGTTGATCAAGTCGGGTGGGACTGCTGCTGGGGCCAAGGCCGCAACCTCCCATACCGGGAGTTTGGCCGGTGGCGACACTGCGTATGAATGTGTGTTTGAGAGGGCTGGCATTATACGCTGTAATTCAATTGAGCAGCAGTTTAACTTTGCCCAGGCCTTTGCCAATCAGCCATTGCCCAAGGGCAATAATGTGGCTGTGATCACCAATGCCGGCGGTCCGGGTATCATGGCAGCAGACGCCATTGAACGGGCCGGTTTGGGATTTGCCAAATTGACAGATGAAACTGTGGAAAAGCTGGCCTCCCAATTGCCACCTGCTGCAAACGTTATGAATCCCATAGACGTACTCGGCGATGCCCTGGCCAAGCCCTATGAATTTGCCCTGGAAGTGGCACTGGATGATCCGAATGTGGATATTGCCTTGGTGTTGTTAACGCCTCAGGCTGTGACGGAGTGCAAGGCCACAGCAGAGGCCATTGTCAGGGTTTCCAAGAAAAAGACAGACAAGCCTATTCTTGTTTGTTTCATGGGGGCCAACAAAGTGGCCAGTGCCCTCAAGGTCCTCCGAGAAGGCAAGATTCCCCAGTACAATGCCCCTGAAAGTGCTGTGAGTACGATTCGCGTAATGACCGATTATGTTCGTTGGAAAAACAGACCCAAACGTGTGGTCAGGTTGTTCCCTGTGAACCGTAGAAAAGTCGAGAATGTGATTGACCGACATCTGCGACAGGGTCTGCGTGAAGTGGGTGAGGCGGATGCCAAGGAAGTGCTTGAAGCCTATGGCTTTATGACGCCCAAGGGGTCTATTGCCACGAACGCGGAACAGGCAGTCAATCTGGCTCAACAGATCGGGTATCCCGTGGTCATGAAGATCTGGTCCCCGGACATTGTGCATAAGTCTGATGTGGGCGGTGTCAAGGTGGGCTTGAACAACGCCAAGGAGGTCATGGATGCCTTTGACCTCATGATGTACCGGATTCCCATGAAGATGCCGGATGCCAACATCCTTGGTGTGCTGGTCCAGCAGATGTGCAAGAGTGGTCTTGAGGTGATTCTCGGGATGAATCGTGATCCACGTTTTGGTCCTATGATGATGTTTGGCATGGGCGGTACCATGGTGGAAGTGCTCAAGGACGTGTCTTTCTATCTGGCACCCTTGACGTCGGATGAAGCCAAGCAGATGCTGATTAACACACGCACCTATAAGATGCTCAAGGGTGTACGCGGACAGGAGGGTGTGGACATTGACGCGATTGCCGAAGGTTTGCAGCGGCTGTCTCAACTGGTCACCGAATTTCCGCAGATCAAGGAATTGGATATCAATCCGTTTGTGGTGGGGCGAGAAGGTGTTGTGCCAATTGCAGTGGATGCCAGAATGAGTGTGGAAAAAGAGTGACACAAAAGAGAATTTGGTTGATTTAGGTGATACAAATGCAGACTTCTGATTGGAAGAAAAAGTTTGAAGGCAAGGTCACAACTGCCGCTTTGGCCTTGCGACATATACAGTCGGGCAATCACATCTTTATTGGGACAGGCTGTGGCCAGCCCCAACATCTGGTGAATGCCATGGTGGAGCATTGCAAGGGCGTGAGTGACGTTCATGTGGTGCATTTGCTGACCATGGGCAGTGCGCCCTATATGGATGAAAAGTTTCGTGACCGTTTTAAAATGAACACCTTTTTTATTGCGGATAATGTGCGTGAAGCCTTGAGTCAAGGTGTTGGAGACTATACCCCCATGTTTCTGTCTGATATTCCGCATCAGTTTGAAACAGGGCGAGTGCCTGTGGATGTGGCCTTGATTACTGTGTCGCCTCCGGACGCCGGTGGGCTGTGCAGTCTTGGGGTCTCTGTGGACATTGTCAAGTCTGCAGCTTCCAATGCCAAGTACGTGATCGCCCAGGTCAATGCCAATATGCCGCGTACCTTTGGTGATAGCTTCTTACATGTCAATGATATAGATGCGTTGGTCTCTTGTGACGAACCCATCATTGACGTGGCGCTGCCTGCGGGCACAGAAGAGCTCCGAAAGATTGGGCAGAATATTGCTCGCCTGGTGGAAGACGGCAGTACCATTGAATGTGGTATTGGCATTATTCCTCAGGTCATGGCGGAATATTTGAGCGGTAAAAAGGATCTGGGCATTCACACAGAGATGTTTGGTGACTGGATTATCGACCTGGTCGAAAGCGGGGTAGTCACCGGTGCCAAGAAGACCGCAAATCGTGGCAAGGTGGTGGCTAGCTTCTGTATGGGGTCAAAGCGTCTGTACGATTACATTGATAACAACGCGTTCTTTGAATTTTATCCCACAGAGTATGTGAATGACCCCCATGTGATCAGCCAGCACGAAAAGATGGTGGCCATCAATCTGGGCCTGGAGGTGGATTTGACGGGCCAGGTCTGTGCCGATTCCTTGGGGTATGAGTTCTACAGTGGGATCGGGGGCCAGGTGGACTTTATTCGCGGGGCTGCTCGAAGCCGTGGTGGGAAACCCATTATTGCCTTGCCAGCCACAGCCAAGGATGGCCAGATCAGTCGTATTGTGCCCCTCTTGACTGAAGGGGCCGGAGTGGTCACGACCCGTGGAGACGTCCATTATGTGGTGACTGAATATGGCGTGGCCTATCTGCATGGCAAGACCATTAAGCAACGTGTGCTGGCCTTGATTGGCATTGCCCATCCCAAGTTCCGTGCACAACTGATTCAGGCGGCCAAGGTCAACAAGTATTTATATGAAGATCAGATTGAACTCAATTCTGAGCATGCCCTGTATCCTGAAGATCTGGAGTCTTACGATACACTGAATGATGGGACAGAAATATTCTTCAGGCCCGTGAAGCCTGCAGATGAGCAGGCTTTGTCGGGTATGTTGTACTCCCTGAGTCCTTCATCCATTCGCACGCGATACATGACCAGTACCATGACTTTTCCGCATAAGGATGTTCAACAACTGACCAATGTGGATTATGAAAACAACCTAGCCATCGTGGGCACTGTACCCAGTGTGACAGGTGACGAGATCGTGGCCATTGCTCAGTATTTTCTGGATCCCAAAACACGCCAGGCAGAGGTGGCTTTTGTGGTACAGGACGAGTGGCAGAAAAATGGCATGGGGTCTCTACTACTCAAGTACCTCACGGGTATTGGCAAGCAACGCAATATCAAGGAGTTCTACGCCAAGGTGCTGCCTACCAACAAGACCATGCTGGCTGTATTCCATAATTCCGGATACAAGGTCAGTACGGAATTTGATGGTGATGTGTATAGTGTTAAGTACGAGTTGACCTAAACTTCTGTGGTTTAATATCTATTCCAACTCCTAGACTATAGGGTTTAAATAACAGGCTTATCAAGAATAAACGCTCTGCATGAGGATTGTCATGCAGGGCGTTTTCCATTTTATTGCAGCATAGCTTTTTCAATACTCCAAAATGCTTTCTATAGTTTCTATAGTTTGCACTTTTGAATAGGTGTTTGGGTGAGGTGGGGGCCGTTCCTATCTATGAGGTAGCACAAC
>CAZBTJ010000100.1:0-20698 GCA_964494325.1 uncultured Pirellulales bacterium | reverse complement strand
ACGCGTTTTGCTAAAAACTGAAAACCAAAAACTGTAGACCACAGGGCTTTTTGCAAAAGTCCTGTTAATAAAAAGTGCCTGGACACGTCGCTTTCGTATTTCACGGGCTCAAATAGCTGCGAATCACTCTGTGAGCAGCTCAAATTCCTCGCTGCTGAGGCATTGTCGCAACTTCTGAAGACCGGTCAGTTCCACCTGTCGCACACGCTCTGTACTCAATTGCAGATCCAGGCCGATCTGATTCAACGTTTTACGCCGCTTTCGAACGCCGTGACCTACCAGGCCAAAGTGATGCAGAATGATATATTGTTCCCGATCATCCAGTTCACTGCGAATTACCTCAGTCAGGCTATGCCGAGCCCTCTCAATGGCCCCAATATCCACGCTTTCGCGAAGTCGCTGCTGAATCGTGCCAATTGAGGCAGCCCTTGTGCGCGTTAATTCGGTACTCTTCCCTGAGACCTTGGCATATTCTTTGGCAATGGCCAAAGACGCCCTTTTACCAAAGCGGAAACCAGTGGTATAGTCAAATTCCTGAACTGACTTGATCAAGGCATAGTTGCCTTTGCTCACCATGTCGGCGAAATTGGAGGCCCCCATGGCATGACGACTGGCGATACTCACCACCAGTCGCAAATTGGCCTCCACAATCAGCCGCTCAAGATCATCTGCCTGGGCCAGATACGATTCTGCCTGCTTGAGCAGTGCGCTGGCCACGCAAGACAGCTTGATCTTTGATCGCACCGTATAGGCCATGTATTTAAAACAATTGTACTGCCTGAATAGCAGTAGCTCCCGATCTCCGCTCAACACGGGCGTCCCCTTGAGCACCTGCAAATATTCTGGCAGCAGCTGCTCGCCCATCTGTCCAAAGAATTCAAAGGTCTTATCATCAATAGTAACATCTCCACAGAGCTGTTCACCCAGAATGCTGCGCACCAGCTCCGGATCAGAAAATTCCTCACTATGTACAAACCGGATTCGACGTGCCATTAGAACCATAGCTCGCCTTTGGTTGATAATCCGATACACAGAACTGCGGCTTCGTTCAAACCGACTCATCAGTTCCGCGGGTGGCACGCCCTGCTGATATAACTCATATAAACGGGTGGCATCGCTCGGCGACATCACACCGGAGGCCCGCTTAAACACGGGCGTCAATGGATGTAACTGCTCGTAATTGAGCAGCGTATACCGAATGGTCTCATGGGCACGGCCGGTCTTCTCCACCAACTGCTCAATCACCTGATATCTAGACAGGTCCTTACCTGCAAGCACTCGAGCCTGCTCAATCAGGGTCTGCTTTTGCGAAGCGGACAACCTGTTGAACTGTTGAGCCCTTGGCAGAAGAGAAGGATTTTTGGCCTCAAAGGCCTCCAAGGACGTCTCCAGCACCCCCAATCGCTTCACCCCATCGAGAAATACAAATCGTCTGGCCACCAATCCACGCTTTCGCCATCGCCCCACGGTCTTGGTAGATATGCCCAAATGTTCTGCCAGCTCTTCAATGGCAAACACACGAGAATCCAACTCATCCACGGGCTGACTCGCCTGCGAACTCAACTTGGTCACAAAAATCCGCAAATCATCCAGAAGCTGATCTCCTGGAATCAGATAGGGTTCAATCTCGTGCTTGAGTTGGAATCCTGTAATACGAAAATGGATGAATTCAAAAGGATAGGCCCTATCAGGCTCCAATATCCCCACCAAAGACTCCACAGCTGCTAACTGCTGTCTTCGTTTCTCGGGCGGCATATAACGCATCTGCATCAACAACTCGGCCAAATTGGAATCTCGAATGGGTCTCATATTACCAAGTGTCTATTTTATCAAACGGCCAAGAAAAAACCAGTCTCTTTTCAGGAAACTGGCTTTTGGGTTTTCGGTTGTTCGTTCCTGGTTTGGGGTTATTACGCCACTAGGCTTTTGGCCAACTCGACTGTTTCGGCCGCATTGCCAGCGAAACCGTGCGCCCCAATCTTATCGGCATACGCCTGAGTCACTGGTGCGCCACCCACCAACACCTTGACCGATGCCCCAGAGTCGGTCAACGCTTTAACAGCCTGCTCCATAGCCGGCATCGTGGTAGTCAACAGGGCACTTATCCCCACCAGGTCGGCATTGTGTGCCTTGACTTGTTCGACAAATTTTTCGGGAGATACGTCCACACCGAGGTCAATGACTTCAAATCCAGCACCCTTCATCATCATGGCCACAAGATTCTTGCCAATATCGTGCAAATCGCCCTTGACCGTACCGATCACGAAGCTCCCCACAGGTTTCACACCCGCCTTGACCAATTCAGGCTCCAGAATGGCCATCGCCGATTTCATGGCACGGGCAGCAATCAACACCTCTGGAATGAAAACCTCACCCCTCTTGAAGCGTCCGCCAATCACATCCATTCCCGCAATCAATCCGTCATCCAGCACTGACTTGGGGGCCATACCCTCGCCGAGAGCCTCAGTGGTCAACTCAGTCGCCTTTGCCATATCACCCCGAATAATCGCCTCTGCCAAGCCAGCCAAATCAGCCATATTGTCACCTCAATAATGAATTAAGTTAAGTTAAGTTAAGTTAAGTTCAATTTCAAAACTATACTTATATCACACAAAACCACACACGACAAGCGGCTCATCAAGGCAAAACATCAAAATTATCAGTAAAAAGAACGAAAACTCTATCTGGCAACGATCACGATGCCAAGTTGATTGGCCAGATCCAGAGTTTTGTCCTTGTCAATAATAATGGTCTTGCCCGCTTCTATGACCAGACAACCTGCGCCCGCATCAGACAGGTCCTGGATTGTATCCGGACCCACACAAGGCACGTCAAATCGCATGTCTTGCTTGGGCTTGGATGTCTTGATAAGAGTCCACTTTTTGGCCATGCCAAACTGACCGGCTCGCTTGATCATCTGCGCAGTGCCTTCCAAAGCCTCCACAGCAATCACGGCCTTTTCATTGACAGCCACGGCCTGGCCAATGTCCATTTCCCCAAGCGTCTTGGCAATGTTCCAGCCAAAGGCAATGTCCTCAAGCGCCTGATTGCTGGGGGACTTTGGGGTCAGCACACCCTCTTTGGCCATCTGTTGCTGACAGTATTTTGTTGAGTCCTGCAAAATAATACCTCCTGTGGCCAATTCATCCGCCACTGCCCCGAGTAATACATCTGTCTGCGCACTCTTGTGTCGCATGCGAGAGTAAAATATGCGAAATGCTCGCCAATCTGGAATGTACCGCAACACACGCCCGGCACTATGCAAACGAGCCTTGGACACACTGCCCACCATGATCGTGTCTGTCGCGCCATGACGTCTGAGTTTGCGAATCCAACTGCCGGGTCTGGCCACAGCCGCCATGCAAAACACATCCACAGTCTGCTTGAGGTCTTCAGACACGCTGTCGTCAATCCCCACACACACGACCCTGAGGCCAGCGGCCCTGGCTCCCTGTGCGACCATAAGGGGCAATTGTCCTCCCCCGGCGATCAATCCTAAGACTTTATTCTCATCCATGATTTATCAACGTAATAATGATCCCAAAATTTGCTCTTGTAACTCGGCACTAATCTGATCTGTAAATCCATTGACCTGAGCATTAAACACCTGCACACTCGGCCCCACAGGTTGATACATGGCAGAGCAGGACGGCCCAAACACCGTGCAGGTCCTCAGTCCCATGGCAGCGGCCAAATGGCTGATACCACTGTCATTGCCAACAAAGGCCTGAGCACAACTCAAGACAGCCACCACATCGGTCAGTGTAAGGTCTTCTATCACCGGCACCGTTTCCTTCAACCGCTCAATCAACGCTTGGTCCAAACGTTCCTGCTCCACTGGCCCCAACATCAAAACCACGTCCCACCCTTGATGTTTCATGGTCTGCGCAATGGCCAGATAGTTGTCCACATACCAACACTTCTCGCGTCCCCCACTCCCTGGATGCAACACCACCAGCGGTGACGAAGACACCGTCCCTCCCTGCGAAAGGATCTTGCGGCCCTGCGTCTGGTCCACTGCGGTAGGCTTGACCAGGGTCTTATGTCTTGTGGAGCGATGCTGCCACTCCGGTAACAACGCACACTGATGCGTCACTTCCTCACAGTAATAATCCGCCACATGCTGCTCAGACGGTTCAGACGGCTTGAGCGACAAGATAATCACATCAGCACTGCGAGAACAATGTACTGTATATGTAAGATTCACTTCAAAATCGCTGTTCTCTGTCCCCAGAAAAGACACGATCAGGGCGTAATCCATAAACGCCATCACCAGGGGGTCATGATCACCCACGAAAAACTCATCTGCCTGGGTAAACAGTCGAAACATCTCAATAGAATCAATGGACCGAACTGCATCAATACAGGTGCGTCCCGGATAAAACCCCACATAATCCATGTGTGCCATCAAATCCACACCGCCCAGGCCCAGCGTATCCTTAAGAAACCTGGCCAGAGGCAGAGTTAACAGGCAATCCCCCACAGCACCAGGATGAATGATCAATGCCCTCATAGACATCCGTTCAGCCTGAGCTGACTTCTCTCTGATCTCATCAAAAATATCATTACTATCACAATCTCGAATCAAACCTGGCATCCTTAAACAACATTCATCCTTCGATTTCAAGGGTCCTATTGTACAACAGCAAAACTCAGGAAGCAACTACCGGCCTTTCCCAAGAAGAATGGCAATCCATAAAAGACACACTCTATAAAGCATAGCAGTCTGAAGGACCCACAACTTGGGAACACATATCGTGAGTGACAAAATGCTGGCGAATGTGGCTGCACAGGTGGCACTTGCTCGCGTAGAATTGCCTGGGGATATAATCTCCGTGTTCCTGGGCCACTTGCAGGAGTCCTGCAGGACCAGAAGCCGTTAAGACAGAAACAAGGGGAAATATTTTGGGATGAAATTTCTGCCAGATTCGGTCGAGAGGACGCCTTGTCACATTACCCACGATGATACCGCTACACGTACTGCTGAATACATGGCCATAGGGGTCAATGTGAACACCCTTGGCATCCAAGAAAGCACGTGTGCAATTGAATTGGGCAATCTCTTCGATGGTTTTTTCGGACAAGACGTCAGCCAAGTCACAGGCCGCTCGACCATTAAAGCGGCAGGGGAATGCCTGAGCCGCTTCGATCTGAGCCTGACGCAACTGGGCTTTGGACATGTTTGACACATCCGCGGGGTGATCCAAATACGCCTGCCATCTGACCAACACACGATCAGGACCCAATAGCTCTTTGGCGATCCTGGCCAAACGCTGCACCAGGGTGATATCCACATATTGCTGATGGTACAGGTCACAACTTATTTTCAAACGCTGCATACCCAACCGATCCAAACGTGTTAGACGCTCTTTGACGACCTCGTCTGTCACAGCCCAGAAGCCATTGGTCTCGATCATATCTGTGGGGCCAAGGCCCTTTTCCTGGGCAGTTTCGAGAATTTTGACCATGTGGTCCCAGTAGAGAAACGGTTCCCCCCCTGTCAGATGGATACGCGCGTGATCCCCTGCCAAGCGGATGACGGCTTGCCACGTATCAATGGCCATATCGACAGGCATGAGTCCACCCTTGTTGGCATCACAGGCATAGTAACAGTATTCGCAAGCACAATTGCATTTATACGTAAGAATCAGACCCACGGAACGCCAGCGTTTGAACTTGCGTTCATCGCGACGCAGTTTGGCATTGTAAATGTTTTCTTGCAAATCCATCATGATGATTTTTGCAATTTCTTGAGGTGAACCTGTATCACAGTGATGTCAGCCGGTGTAATGCCGCCAATGCGAACGGCTTGCGCCAGAGTCTCCGGTCGAAACTTGGACAATTTTTCCCGGGCTTCAAGTCTCAAGTGTTCGATGCTGTGGTAATCCAACGTCTGAGGCAGAGTTCTGTTTTCAAGGCTCCGAAGATCAGCCACAAGCCTCTCTTGCTTGACAAGATACCCCACGTACTTGGCCTCAATGGCCACAGCCCTGCATACTTCAGCAGAAAGATGATTTGCCTGGACATAAGCCAAGTCCGACAACTCATCAGCCAACGTATTTTGAGGCCGACGCAGCTTATCCCAGAGGCTCACGCCTTGCGTCTTTTCTGACTTCAAATGCTGTGTGAACTGAGCCATTTGTTCCATTTTGGTTTGAAAACGCGACCATCGGTCCGCCTTGACCAACCCCATGTCCCGCCCAATGGCGGTGAGTCGCTGGTCTGCGTTGTCACTCCTCAAGGTTAGACGATATTCTGCCCTTGAGGTAAACATACGATACGGCTCATCGATCTCTTTGGTGAGCAAATCATCAATGAGTACGCCAATATACGCTTGGGCACGGCTTAGAATCAACGGGTCTTTGTCCTGCAACTTTCGTACCGCATTCACGCCTGCAACCAGACCCTGACCTGCCGCTTCTTCATAGCCACTGGTGCCATTAATCTGTCCAGCCATAAACAAACCGGCAATCTTGCGCGTTTCCAAATTACGCCTGAGCTGTAATGGCGGACAATAATCATATTCAATGGCATAGGCATAATGCACAATACGCGCATTTTCTGTACCTGGCAATAACGCCAGCATCTGACGCTGCACATCCTTCGCAAATGAGGTGCTGATCCCATTGCAATAGATGGTGGTGCAAGCTTCGTCTTCAGGCTCCAAATAGACTTGGTGACGATCCTTGTCGGCAAACCTGACGATCTTACCCTCAATGCTGGGACAGTAACGCGGCCCGACTGATTTGATCTGGCCGGAGTACATGGGTGAGTCATCCAGATTCCGTCTGAGCAGATCATGGATTTGAGGATTGGTAAATGTGATCCAGCAGGGTATCTGTGGCCTGTCAATCGTGTCATTCATAAAGGAAAACGGCACAGGATCAATATCGCCATCCTGTACGGTCAGACGCTGCAAATCAACAGTTGACGCATCAAGGCGTGCTGGTGTGCCGGTTTTTAACCGTCCAATCTCCAGCCCAAGCCGCCGCAGGCTGTCTGACAGAGACACACTGGCAGGTTCGTGAAGACGCCCCCCTTCAATCTGCTCTGTACCCACATGCATCAAACCGCGAAGAAACGTGCCCGTAGTGACAATCACGGTGTCTGCCCGAAACGTTCGACCATCTTCGCAGGCAATCCCTGTGACCTGACCATTGTTGACCAAGATATCGCTGGCCATGCCTTCAATCATGGTTAGATTTTCTGTCGTCTCAAGGGCCTGTCTGACCCAGGCGGCATACTGATACTTATCTGCCTGAGCCCTGGGAGATTGTACGGCCGGCCCCTTGGACCGGTTGAGCACGCGAAATTGAATCCCCGTGGCATCAATAGCCCGCCCCATCAGTCCGCCCAGAGCATCCACTTCACGAACGATTTGTCCCTTAGCCAACCCCCCGATGGCAGGATTACAGCTCATCTGCGCTATGGCCTCAAGGGAGATCGTCATCAATGCTGTGTTGGCCCCCATGGAGGCCGCCGCATGAGCAGCCTCTGCGCCAGCATGGCCGCCGCCAATGACAATACAATCGAACATTGCAGAGATCATGAGGTTGTTCCAAGTGCCACAGCAGAGGCAATCGCCAGATTCGCGGCGTGGGTGATGCTAAGGCTAACACGCTCTATGCCCATCTGCTCAGCAATGTCACGCACCTGCCCCGCCAAAACCACCTCCGGTTGCCCGAGGTGGTTATTGACCACCTCTACATCGGTCCAGGAAATCCTCTCACGCCAGCCCATACCAATGAGTTTCAACACGGCCTCTTTGGCGGCAAACCGCCCTGCCAAGCGTTCTACGCGATTTTGGGTTCGTGCACTGTAGGCCTGTTCATTGGGCGTAAAAACCCGATTAAGAAATCGCGCTTCATGCCGCGTCAGCATTTTTTCAATGCGTTCGCAATCAACCAAATCTATGCCATGGGCTATAATCTGCATGGGAATTATGAATTTGAACGTTTGTAGATTTCCTCGGCACACTGATTGACAAATTCATCAATTGATTCCACCGACGAGTTTTTTATAATATCTTCCAATTCTTGGACGAGTGCTCCATGTGCTTTCTTTCGCCGCTCTGCCAGGATTATGTTGCGAATCTCCGGCTGTACTTCATTCAAAGGCACAAAACCCTGAATTTGCTTTAGATGCAACTTCATGATGAATACATGTCCTCTCGCCTCCACCGGTTCAGAGATCGTACCAGGTTCAAGAGACTCTGCCACCGCCGCCAACACATCATAAGGGGGGGCCAGAGCCGAAGGATCTCGAGGTGTCCATCGCCCTGCTTTTCTGGCAAATACACCGTGAGACTGCGATTCAACCTGATCTTCAAAATTAGCACCCGCCTGGAGTTTTTCATACACGTCTTTGGCCAAAGCCAACGCCTTGTCCTGTCGATTTTCCGTGAGATCTTCAAGTGGCACTCTGGAGGGTTGAATATCAATCAGACTGAACTCAACCAACGGTTTTTTGATGTACTTTTCGTCTTTCAACCGGCTGTAATAGTCAAGGTATTCCTTGTGACTGATAGGACGGTCACTGGGCACTTTAGATTCTTCATGAAAACGGCTTAAGAGGTCGCGTTTGCTGGCATCCTTAAACTCTTTGCGTGTAATACCACGGCTGCGAAGGTTTTCTTCGGCAGCGCCTTCATCACCATCATGCAGCAACACAAATTCACGCCACTGTCGATCAGCCGCCTTCTCCAGCATCTCATCAATTTTCTCATGAGATTCCTTTTTGGCCTTTTGATAGAGCAAAATATTGTTGATACGAGCGCCCACATTCGTCTCGATAGGTCTGGTCGCAATCTTCTTGAAGGTGTTGGGATCATTATTCTGAGCCGTCGGTGACAACATATTGCCTAAAGACATGGAATCATAGCCAGCCGCCACCTGCATTGCGATGATTTCGTTCACAGTTAACAATTCAGAACTCACCTGGAGTGTGGTTTCAGGGACAGGCTCGCGTTTGGCCAAGAACTGCTGATATTCTTGCTCTGTTAGATTTGATTTGTATTTTTTGCTGCAGCCTGATACTACCAAGACAATCAACAACCAGCAAGTGATAGACCACTTGCCGACTGATACTTTTGTACGGTCCATCATGTTCAACATGTCTCCTTATCGACGTTCCAGAGGCGATTTCCCGTGGCGAAGGGGCAATACGCACCTAACCTATGACAATGATACCACTTACTCTAATAGGGTCTGATCAAAAATGCAATCATCAAGTTGATCGGGCTTTTTCTGGAAATTCCCTGGATTTACAGGTTCAGACTGGGTAAAAAAGTGCGCAAGTTACAACGTCAAACATTGAAAGGGAAAGCATGGACACGTCCAAGCTGCAAATAACGGATAGACCAAAATTGAAAAACCCCACGCTTATCATGGGATTTTCCGGATGGATGGATAGCGGTGAAGTCTCAACAGGCACTCTTGAATGGCTCATCCAGAAACTCAATGCCAAGCACCTGGCCAGCATTGATCCAGAAGGCTATTACATATACAACTTTCCAGGCTCTCTGGAATCGGCTTCCATGTTTCGCCCTCACGCCACGATCAATGACGGGCTGGTCGAGGAATTCAACTTCCCAAATAATGACTTTTACTACAGTGCTGAACAGAATGTTATTCTGTTTCTTGGGAAAGAACCAAACCTCATGTGGAAAGAATTCGCCAATCATTTTTTCACCGTGACCAGCATGTTTAAGGTCAGCATGATTTATTTTGTGGGCAGTGTATCAAGTCTCGTGCCCCACACACGCGAGCCCAGATTGATGTGTTTGACATCAAACGCCTTGCTCAAAGAAGAGTTTCGTCATTATGGCGTCAAATTTACAAACTATGAAGGTCCTGCCAGTATGGCTTCGTATCTATGCAAGAGATGTTCAGACATGCAGCAGGACATGGTCAGCATAATTGCAGCCACCCCTGCCTACGTACAGGGCAATAATCCCAAATGTATTGAATCCATGATCCGTCGCGTCGCAGGCATGATAAATCTGAAAATCGATCTGAGCCAGGCCAAGCACCTAACAGATAGATTTGAGCGCAAACTCAACAAACTTGTGGAACAACAACCCGAGCTTGCCTCCAACATCACCCGCTTAGAAGAAGACTACGACAACGACATCTTTGACAATGAAATGGGCGAGCTGAAGACCTGGCTTGAGCAACAGGGTATAAGACTGGATTAGGTCTGGAGGCAGGGAGCAGGAATCAGGGGTCAGGGGACAGGGGACAGGTATCAAGGATCAAGGGGGTGTCTGGAATTTGGAAAAATCCAGCAAGCGACGGGTACTCGTCACCCAAAGTTGCGAATACCCGTGCTCACCGTCTTTTCATCAACCTCCTCCAGACAAAACCATACAGATGTATGGCCCTGCGAAAGTTGCTGTTTTCCTCTCCCAGAATCCAGCTCACCTCAACCTTGTGACATCATCGTCGTCCCAACACTCCGGCTTAACTCACACACCACTAAATACCGCGTTTTTATGCAAATAATGACATTCCCTCGACAGAACCACACTCAAAACGGCTTCAATTCTCTTTGCTCAATAATAGACAGCACTGAGCTCTGAATCCAAATGCATTACCGGCCATACGGGGGTAAAGAAAATGAACGCGCGTAAGAAGGCTGCTGTCAGATAGATTGTTTTGCCATAAAGATTCAGAAAAGCGGACGCTTTTGAAAAAGTGTCTGTCTCAGATCGCGTCCGTCGAAGCGAATCGAAGTAGAAGGCACGGATTGGCATAATCATGGTGGGTTCGCACGAAGGGCTGTACTGAGTTGCAAGGGAAATACTTGGCCATGTTCACAGAGCGGTCTGCGCTGGCAGTAAAAGAGGTCCTACCACCCAGAATCATTGTCTTTGGCAAACTGGGTCACAAACTCCGTTTCCACCTCAACAACCCTGGACTCCACCGCTTTAGCTTTGATCTCATCCAATCGATCCTTCACCAGCGTCTTAACCTCTCGTTTAGAGAGATTCTTATTATGAACTTCCCGTTCAAGTTCCGCTCGAACCGTATCATCCTTCACAGGCAAAAGTTCAACATACTGCGACCAGTCCAATTGTGCAGCCGGCTGCACTTTCTTATGCGTCAAATAGAAACGTCTAAAATTAAAGACATTTCTCCGCGAAAACCCCTCCCAAAACTTCTCTGACAAATCAGCCGACAGTTGTTCAATCAGATGTGAGCCATACTCCGGTTTATCCGTGACCCTTGGCAGATTATACTTGCAGGATTTAGCTTTGCCTTCACTACTTTTTCTATATCCCATAAATCTCTCTCCAATTCATATATGCATTAAATCCCCTATAGCATCAGGCTGCAGAAATAGGCTGCATCGAAGCGGTATCAGAATTGCCGTATCTCAGGCAAGCTCCGATTTTCAATGGCTACAATGATTCTTTTGCTATATTGCTTAGCTTCCTGTAACGAAGCATTAAGGTAGTCATCTCCTAACAACCGTCGAAGCTCTTCAATGGATTGTCTAAAGATGGAGAATTTGCTTTCTGGGCAGTTGGCTTGAATATCAAATCGGGCCAACAATCGAAGGGTATACTTCGGCAGAGTGTGATACTCTCGAATATCTTTGATCAATGTGCGAGTAAACGGAAGCAACTCTCCTAATTGTTGTTGAAATCGCCGTACTGCACAATTCAAATTTTTAAATGCCTGGGTTTCAACGGAGTTTTCAGTATGGGTTTTCTTATGAATCGGGTGATATACCTTGATCGCTTCGTAGGCTGGCCAAAAATGAGAACTCAAACCAAGACGAGGTTGATTAATCGAACACTCTACGCAAGGCAATATTTCAGCGAACGTTAACTCCTCAATATTTGTGTTTTCAGTATGCATATCTGTGACACGTTGCACAAACAATCCCAGGGCTTTCCTCTGAAGTACAATGACTTCATTAGTATGGGATTGTTTCGCTGTTTTGACTCTGGCGGGTAGTTTAGCAATTCGTTCCATCACCGCAGGGTACTTCTCTTGAATATCAGCCAGACGGTTGCGTATATTTGTTAATAGGCTTTCATCTTCGAGGTTATCTGGATTACGGTTAATTCGCTTATAGAGCTCCGCTGCCGAAGGTTCCTCCTCTGGATCGAATATTTTGGAGTCTTCGCCTAGGATAGTATGGATTAAGAACATTTTTTGTGCAGCGATCTCTCGACTGTGAACAACATCAGCCCCTTGTTCAGTTGGGAAGAAATTGTATATATACAGTTCATCAAAGACCTTCTTGCCAATTCGATTGATACGACCCACACGCTGAATGACTCGTGTTGGATTCCAGGGAATGTCGTAATTAACAATTGCCCCTGCTCGGTTTAGATTGAAACCCTCTGAAAGCTTATCACTGGCAATAAGAATCTGGAAATCATCTTCTTGCTTGTGGGTTTCGATGCTAGCATCAAAATTAGTGTAAATCCGTTTTACTGCAGTACGTGTCAATCCGCCACCAGAAACGGCCAGTACCTGCTTGGGAAAAGTCTCTTCCAAGGCAGGCTTCAGATGGAACACTGTGTCAATGTATTCCGTGAAGATAATGATCTTTCGACCAGATTCTTCCTTTCTTAATCGTATCAATTCTTTGATTAAACGATCACGCTTGGGATCGTTATTGACGAGGCCAAATGTATCAAGCATTTCCTTGATCCGGCAGAACAAAGCCAAGTCACTCCGGATATCATTCAGGAATTCATCCTTCTCTTGAAACTCATCAAGCACGTAAACTTTGTCCCGATCTCGGTGTTCCTGATCATTCTCCAGGCTAACTGCAAACTGCTCCAATGCTCCTATGATCTCTTCCTCGTCGGCCTCATACATCTTTTCGATGAGCCTTCTATCCAAGACATAGTGTCCGCCAGATTTCTCAATAAACTTCAAAACTACTTCATGTAACTTCTGAAAACGGCAGATGCTTTGATAGAATGCACCAAATGAGCTTTCGAATCGTTTAACAAGCAATCGACGCATAAACTCATACAAGTTGCGTTGACTGGTACGAACAAAAACATCCTCTACTTCTGACCCGGTTGATCGCCCCTCATAATTGAATGGTTGATAAATCGCGCCTTTGAATTTGCCATCTTCTCCAAAATACCTTTCAATGACATTCTGGTAAAACTGCGTCTGGCTACGATCTAAGGCAAAAAAAAGCTCTTCCGGATCACGCACAGTAGGTATTTCCATCACCTCTGTACAATAGACATGGTCATTTTTCAAATCGATCCGGTTGCGGCGAATTAACACCGGCTCTAAAATAGATCGAATATCAGCAGCCAGATTGTGGCTTGCTTGTTTGACTTTATCAATATCCACAGGGAGTTTTTCATCAATGATCTTCACATACAACTGCTCCGCCTTGATCCGTTTATCTGGATCTGCACTGTTGTAATGGCGTGAAATATATGAAAGATCCTGGAACAGCATGCTGTAGAATGAGAAACGCTTCTCCAGATCTTCATCTAATGTAATTCCTGACTGACCAGGAACCATAAAAAGCTTAAGCATCGAAAAGATATCTGCCGGTGAGTTATTGAAAGGTGTCGCTGTCAATAAGATAACTTTCTTACCTCTGCACAGATGACTTAGTGTTTCATAGGCAGCCGTATCCTGATTGCGGAACCGATGAGCCTCATCTATAATTACGACTTCGATATCATCTCCCGCTGAGGAAAGAATGAACTCTAGTGTTTCTTCCAACTTCCCTACACTACGCACTTCCCAATCGTACAGCTTAAAATCATGACGATACTTGTGCCATCCACCTGTAGAACCATTTTCATCTCCCATTAAACCCGGAGGACAAAGGATTAATCCCCGCCGCCCCAGACTCTTGGCAATCATAGCAGCTATCACACTCTTTCCTAGTCCCACCACATCTGCCACAATCACACCGTTATAGGTGTCCAAAATAGTCAAGGCCTGGGAAACTGCATCAAGTTGGTAAAGGTAAGGCTTGTAACCCCGTTCTTCCAGGAGACACACCACTTGCGGTCTAATCTGCTTGAGTTCCTGAAGTTCAACATATGTCTTGAGCATCAAAGTATAGGCTTCAAACGGAGTGACCTCTGCTGCCTGGGATTGATGCTGAATAAACTCTACCAGCCGTTTCCGTCGAGCATCATCACCTGTAATGGGCAACGCTGTTTCCCAGAGCTCGTTAAAGTACTCCTCTGCCTGTTCAGTACCGTAGTCACTGATTTCAACATTGAACTCATGTTGACCGCGTAATCCTGCCTTTGTGAGGTTGCTGCTGCCAGTGATAAAGCGTGCGAAACTCCAGGCTCCCAACTCTGCCTTGGCCTTAAACAGGTAGAGCTTGGCGTGATTTGGCTCAAGTGTCTTTCGAATCTCCAAACGACCTCTCTCAATCATCTCCAGAAAGAATAATACTTGATTATAGAACTCCTTAGTGTCCATCTGTGCGCTGTTAATGGCACAGGCCAATGAGTCAAAAAAAACGTCGACCTTCTCTTCACCGGTTAAATTCTCACTGGTGTTGCCATGTTCAATCGTTTTCCCCAGCAACTCATCAACACTCAATCCGACCAGCAACTTAATGGAAAGATCTTCCTTGCCTTGCAGCTTATCGTACAATTCTCCCCAACCAGAAAAGTAGAAAAAGCCCACCAAAAACTTCAATTCAGAGGCATGCTCTACCAGAGCACGTATCCTTCCTGCAACAGTCTTTTGGTCTTTTTGATTCGTGATAAATGAATTCATGCGGTGGCGGTTTCTCCAACCCATCCTTTTTGAGCCAGCATATTGAATGCCACGAGAATATGTCTCTCTGGAATTTGTTGCTTATGGTCATTCCATGCATGGACTTGGGTGATTGCCGATTCAGGGGTGATGGCCTGTTCTCTGGTTGCGACCCAATGCACTGTAGCCAGTAATTCCAGGCCATAGGGGCTTTCAAAGCCATCAATCAGATTGGACACACGGTCGAACCGTTTTTGAATACTGTCATTTTGGTCCAGGTAGACCTTGGCCTCGTCCATGGCCTGCTCGCAGTATTCGATCTGTTTGCCAGGAAGGTCTTCAGCATCGCCATATCCGGTAATGAAATGTCCCTCAATGTGTGATAGTACATGCCTTAGGTTTTTGGCATAGGGGCCGTATCGTTCTTTGGTAAAATTCAAACGCAGAGCCTCACCGGTCTCCTGCATGAAATACATCAATTTATGGATCTCCATCAGGCTCACAGACACATCCATTAAACCGTCCAGGTAACGCTTCATCAATCCCAGCAACACTGCACGCCCGGCAGTCATCACTGGCCGTTTAGTACGGTTTACCATGTCCTCTGGTTTGGGTGATCCCTTGGGCTCATACAACAATACCCGAACTTCAGGCACCTGTGCCAAAGACTTCTCAATCAAGGGCCGAACTACCTGCCAATCCAATCCTCCCAGGCCGCAACCCAAAGGAGGAATGGCAATCGAACGAATGCCACGGGCTTGAATCTCCTGAACCAAAGCATTGAGCCCGGATTGGATATCCTCCAGCCTGCTCTTGCCTTTCCAGTGATTCTTAGTGGGGAAATTGACAATAAAGCGAGGGCTTTCGAACCGATTCAGATCAAAGACCAGCATTCCCCCTGGCTGTAGATCTTTACGATCACACACGGCCTTGTACGCCTTGAAGTTCTCTGGAAAGGCCTTTTTAAACTGTAGAGCTATACCACGCCCCATGACGCCAAAACAATTTACAGTATTGACCAGGGCCTCAGCCTCTGCCTTTAAAATATCCCCTTGAATCAGTTCAACCATGATCTGCCTTTGTGTTCAATAATACCACTGTTCTTTAATTTTGACTGGAGGTTGGTATCCCTTTTGAGCCAAAATGGTTTCAACCTGTATTTTAATCTTATCATTATGCACACCAATGCCTTGAATGCCAGTCCAATCAAACTGCTTGTACACCAAAAACTCCGCCTGTTTTTGTTCCTTACAGGTATGCCAGTCCCGGGATTGTACGGCATCCCAATTGATTTTATCCAAATCCTCCAACTTGGTGTAGAAGTCAGTCAGGTAAGCTCCGGCACTGCTTGCTGTAAATGCACAACGGCGATTCTGGCTTATGGCTGCACCAATCGTTGAAACCAGATGAACAATAGGCTCCTGACCTTGCTTGTACCCCAATTCCTTGTTTCGTTTGTGAGCAATATACAGCATAATTGAACGCGGACAAAAATAGAATGGCACATACTGGCCGACTGTGGTGCCGGAAAAACAAGGCACAGGCAACCCCATACGACGTGCCTTAATATGGCCATACCCGATTACCACATGGCCCAGATCTTCCTGCATTTGATCATCTGCCAAAAGAGCCCCGGCCTGAACAATGACGTTCAGGTTGTCCATATGCGTAATGTGGTAGATGAGAATCGAGTTGGGGTCTTGTATACACTTCATTCTTTAAGACTCCAGACCATACAATTTAGCCACCCGTTCATTGATCTCTGCTTCGTATAGCTCGCAGTTTTCACCCTTGGCGTCCAGGCATTTCTGAACGAGAGTTTCTATGGCTTGTTTTTCTTTGGCAGTTGCTTTGGGAATAGGCAAGTGTTCCATGTATATTTTCCGGAGTTCCCAATAATCGTTCTGTAGCGGTGAACAAATCGAAGTCAAATAATCCCATACGGTTTTTGTATTTAGAACACCAACAAGAAATAAATCGTTTGAGGGAATGAGAAAGGTTTTGTCATTTGATACAGTACCAGCAGGTACAAACGCAAACTGAGATTCAGAAACAATGATTGGATACATTATTTTGTCTTTCTCGAATTCAGTATAGTATGCAATATTGTCTTGAATCTCAAACCATTGATATGAACCTGGCTTACGTCCTGGCCATTTTTTACCTGAATGTTTCTGTTCCCAATCATCCGGTCGAGGTTCTAACTGCTCATGAAACTGAAGCAGGTGCTTTTTGATTGCAGGGTATGATTCAATGTTGGTCCCTCGTCTTGTGAATATCAACCAGCAATTCCTCTTTGCGTAGGTCCATCGCTTGATATCTCTGCCCATAAGCAGAGGCTTGATTAGTTCTCTACTGCGTGGGTCTTCAGCGATCAGTTGGTCGCGTATCTGGCTGTCTATCACAAAGGCCTGGTTAAAACCTGTCAGAATGCCTCGATAGATTTCTCCGTCTACGTATTCTTTTAGAGGGACACCTGCCGCCTTCATCTGATCAATTTTTCGGGACGTATCACGGTCAGCAAAGGACCAATTTTCTCCCACGAGGCTTCCCTGTGCCAGGCGTTTACCTTCGCTTTGAACCACGGTCTTGACCACCAGGTTGGCTGGGCCAGGTACGCGTGTGTCTGTGAACATGGTTTGAACCGGGCGTTTTCCCTTTTGTGCCACAAAGATCATGGGGTAAGCAGTGGCCTCGAAGATCGGCGAATCCCCAAAGTCCGTAATAGACAGAATGCTGGTTTCCTTGGCCAGATACTTTCTGAGCTTCTTGCCATAGGCTGCACGAAAGAACTTGTTTGGGCTGATAAAGCTTAATACGCCCCCAGGCGCCAGCATCTGTACGGCTCTGGCATAAAAGTAGGTATAGAGATCCGCTGTACCGCTGTAGATTTCCTGATCAAAGACAAACTTTAAAGCAGGTTTAATATCTTTGATCAGCTCTTGTCTTATATAGGGTGGATTTGCGAGCACAATGTCAAAGCCACCTGTTTTTGCCGTTATGGTTTGCTTAAATTCCTTTTGCGCAAAGATATCAGCCATAAAGGCGAACTCACCTCTGAATGTAGTCTGTTCCTTTTCCGGTTCAGCAAAGAAGACATCTGCAAAGTGGACAGGCCAGGTAATGACGCCTTCGCCATAGGTCTCGGAGAGTTCTTCAGCAATGGACCGTTCGCGATTGTGTATCCAGTCCTTGAGCCTATCCTTGGCTTGGCCATGCGCCACCAGGTAATCATGTTTTTTCTCAGCCAGTTCTTTGGCCTGTTGCTCAAGGAGAAACATCCCAAAGTTGAGCTGAAATCCCTGCTTGCATGGTCCCAACAGAGAGTCGCCTGTCTCGATCTTAAAATCCAGATTGGGTAGGGGCGTTGGTGTGTCGGCATGGACTGCCAGACTTAACCACAACCTTAACTTAGCAATGTTGGTGGCAAATTCATCAATATCAACGCCATAGAGGTTGTCAGAAATGATTTTGAGCTTTAATTCATAAAGGCTCTGGCTATCCTGCCGGATAGCCTGATTTTGAAGGGTTTGACGAATGGCGATCAATTCCTGCATCAAGCCAAGTAGATAAGCTCCAGACCCGCAAGCCGGATCACAGGCCTTTAACATACGGATGCAATACAGGATTTCTCCCGCCTGTTGGGTGGTCAGGCCTTTAGTTGAGGGGATAGTGTGCTCATCCACAATCGTCTCAATCGTCGCGGCCGGCGCCGAGGTCTTCTCCGTTAGATAGGCCTTAATTGCTTCGCGACACATAAAACTGACAATGGGACGCGGTGTGTAATAGCTGCCTGACTCATGCCGCCCCGTGACCAACTCTTCAAAGACCTTGCCGAGCATCTCCGGGTCAACAGCCACTTCAACATCTAGTGGCGTGGATTCTTCAATGGTGAAGTTGTAGCGATAGAAAAGCCCCCCTGGATGGTCTTCAGTCGGAAGTCCCAAGATAGTGGCAAAGGCCTCATCCGGAATATCACTAATCTTCTCATCGAGTTCAAGTTTCTCAAAGAGTCCGCCGTTTAGAAACGGGACGTGCCCGACGGTGTCGTGTTGCTGCTGACCTTCAAGGGCCAGATGAGTAAAAAACAACGGTTCCAGACGAGCCTGATAGAAAGACTTGCCCTTAAACCCTCTTGCCTGGTATAAGCGAGCCAAGTAGTTATTGGTCTCTCCCTGCCATTCGAGCCAATCTTTTTTTTCAATAAATCGTAGAAACATCAACCGGTTGAGCAGCAATTGTATATACATGCGCAAATCATCACCAGAAACATCATTGTATTTATCAATGACCGCTTCCACTTGATGAAAGGCATCTGCATAAGACTTGTAGAAGGCCTTGGTAACCGCTTCGACCGAAAACGCCTCCTGAAGAGCGGCAATCGAGGAGAAGTCACAAGCTCCCACGCGTTCCACAAATGTCCGGCATGATTCAGAAGGCGTTACAAAGTAGGAATAACGCTGCCAGGATGAAAAATCACGTTTCTTTCCCGTATAGATAGTAGTCACCAGGCCAAAACGGAAACCACCCAAATCATCATAAAACACGAAAATCCCCGCATCTGCCCAGTTCTCCTTGCAGGCAACTTTTTTGGTAATTTCATATTGGGCAAGCCGACTCCGGCGTTGTGTTTGCTCACCTCGCATCTTGCCCGCAAGGATTAAAAGTGTTTCACCATTGGGGAATTCGATTTCACCAAGTTGTTCCAGACACTCCAACAACTCTTGGCCTTCAGCCAAGGCATGTGAGTAGTCCGACCGATTGGGACGAAAACAGGTACAAGCAGAATGAAAATAAGCAGTCAATGTCTCCGGCGAAACACCCTGAATCACATTCTGAAGCTGCGGCAACATCTGCATTCCATAAAATCCTTATATGGTTATTACTTATTCAATCCCTTTTTCTACATTTCGACCAGATATGTATTCGATGAGAAATCATATCACCCTCAAATAACGGGCCTTATGTCAGCGTCAATACCAAACACATTATGATACATAAAGGCCAAAAGAAAAGCCAGAATAGAAACACACCGTCCCTCCAGACCGCACAAACCGTAAGCAATTCCAAACCCAAAAGACCATTTCCCTTTCAGCAGCGCAATCCTACCCCCGATATATCCCTATAACAAGGGGGAAATCGGCCGAAGGCCGGGTTTCACAGTAAGAGCCGTGTGAAATAAGGTTTCACAGGCCAAGCGGTTTGACGGTATGACGGTATGACTGTATGACGGTGAAACGGTATGACTGTATGACTGTGTGACTGTGTGACTGTGGTCTCTATCAGTCGAAGTCTCAACGCGTGTGGGGTGGATTGGACTCGGTGGTGGGAGCTTGCTCACAGAGCAGAGGGCGATTCGCTGAAGTGTGAGGTGTGAGGTGTGGTGTGAAATCAAGGAATGAAATATGAAACCTGATACCTGAAGACATAACCATTGAATTCACCAGACGCCTGGTGAATTGGCCCGGACCAGTCCAAAGTTGAACATCCCGTGGCTATGGCGTGAGCCTTTTCACCCTTCAAACCCTCGGCCTGTGAAAGTCTATTTCATATGGCTCACACTCTTGGCCTGTGAAACCTTATTTCATCAGGCTCAAACTTCTGGCCTCCGGCCTCCGCCCGTGGGCAAGCCGGACTGGACGATGAAGACGCCTCGACTTCGTAAGTCCCGGCCAGCGCAGCACACGTAAGGTCTGCAAGGACCGCCCCGCTGTCAAGTGAGATCAGCGTGGGACGAACGTTGGCATAGCCCAATCCTCCGACCCCGGCGTAAGCCTTTTCGCGTGTTCTGCGTGTTTCGTGGTTAAGGTCTTGTTTTTAGTTATTAGTTTCTCGCTATTCGTTTTTCGTTTCCCTGTGCCTCTGTGTCTCCGTGTGAGATTTATTTTCATTTTTCATTTTTCGTTATTCGTGGTTCGTGGTTCGTTTCAAATCCGTGTCAAAGAATAGAGCTTTCAGTCGTCAGCCTTCAGCTCTCA
>CAZBTJ010000099.1:10318-21614 GCA_964494325.1 uncultured Pirellulales bacterium | reverse complement strand
AAATGGCGATGGCAAGACTAAATGTTAATAATTACGGCATGACCCCTTTAGTTCCAAAACGGCTGTCGGCTATCAGCATTCAGCTATTTTGAGCCACTGCGTGGGCTTGTTAAATAGATGCCTCAATGCTTCGGCATGACAGGGTCGATTCGTGGGTTTGTTTGGATAGTGTCAACATCATTGTTGATTCGGTGGTTCAGTACGAGACATAAAATCGATTACGATTACGAGCACGATGTCATGAGCACAGCGTAAGCTACCCTGGGCATCTCTGCTATCAAGTTGCATCGCAAAGCGATTCCGCACTTCACACTTCACACTTCAAACCTCTCACTTCCCACTTCAGCCCCCGGCCAAAGGCCTGCTAGACGTAATGCAAAATGCCAGCCAGTGAAAGGCCACCCACTAAAAACAGACAGGGAGAGTCCCAGGAGTGTGGTGAAAAGGCTTCGGCCACGGTCATCACCACGGGAATGATCAACAAGGCCGCAATAAACTGAGCCTGTTCAAACAGAGGCCAAAAAAGCAGAATGGCAATAATACTGGTGATAAAGACACAGGCGCTGCCTTCCAGGCTTCGTGTATAGGTCTTCTTGGTGAAGAGCGCACGTGTTTGATACCTGTGCTTGCCAAAGCGAATACCAATGGGTTCTGCCAGACCATCACCCACACCATTGATAAAAATGGGAATAAAGACAAATTCGTAAGATCGCTCATTCAAAACAAACACCGCCAGAAAGATGATCACAGCATAGGAGGCTATCACTTGGGTGGATAACCAGAATAAGGTAAAGGGACGGTCTTCCGGTCGATCGAATGATGTGAACATCGCTGCAATGATGGGGTACTGATTCCGCACAGGGCTAACATAAATGGCAAGCGTTAATGTGCCAATGAGTGACCCAGCAAGGGTGGTCGCCATGGTCGGTTCATAAGGATTCAACCTCATAAGCACATACGGTAGAAAGAAGAGGGCAAAGTGATTTATTTTTCGGGTGTAGTTGACCTTGATGTTGGCCTTTTGTACCCAAAGCCCTGTGAGGTAGGCAAGACCATAAAGGATCACTACCTTGGTCGCTTGATTGAACCAGAAAGCATATGCCATGTTGTTTCCCACGCAATTGATTGACCGACTCATTAGCGAAGACGAGTTTTGCCGGGGTAGTGATTATCAAGCCAGACCAAATCCTCATTAGGCGGGTCAAATGCGGTGCCCTTGCCATATCCAAGAGACGCGGCCTCACTGCGACTGTTAAAATAGACAACCGTCCTCTTATCAAGCCATTTCTTGCGAGTGACATGCCCATCCATAAAACTGAATGTAGATGCGTTGCTGTGAAAGACGCCTAAGGGATCCCACAAACTGTTGACTCGCGGATTATATGACCAGGCATCGTGATTGAAATTCCCAGACGCGCCGTCGTAAATTTCTTCCACAAAAAGCATCTTCACGGCGGGGTTTTTAAAGGCATAAAACACCTTGGGATCAGAAGATTCAGTGCCTCGCATATAATCTGTTAAAGAATAGCTGCGATAGATGGCATACCGCATTTCATTGCCCAGACTGGTCCCTCTCACATGGCGATTGTCACCTGGACAGTGATAGGCTTTCGGATCTTTAAGATAAGGGAATATGGCGCCCTCGCGAAGTCCATTAAACCGCTGCTCAAGCGTGACATCACCCGTGCCCATTTCAATCAGATTGTTCCCACTGTAGTCAAGAGGTGGCATGACCCAGGGAGGAATATCATCAGAGCTTGAATAGCCTGCCATACCGCCACAGATCTTTCCATCGTTCTGACTGGCATACATGGTGTAGGCCTGCGTCAAACTCCTTTGATTGGATTGACAGGCAATACCCCTGGCTTGCTCCTTGGCGATATTTAGGGCAGGCATCAGTATGGCCATCAGTACTGCAATAATGGCAATAACGACAAGCAGTTCAATAAGGGTGAATGCAAAACAACGTTTCATGTCAAACCTCCTTAAAACGCACATCCTCAATATCGTATTTTTCTGTCTTTTTGAAATAGATCCTTTTGCGAACACACCTCTCTACCAACCGAGGCACACCTGTTTTAGAAATCTCTCGAATGGACTCTTCTTTGCACAAAACTCCGAAGGCAATGGACTATTTGCCACCGGTCTCTCTGCACGCCGTCTGAGATTTTATATTACAGTTTTTTAGCAGCCAGGTCAAGAGGACAACTTCATTTCTCACTTCGCACTCCCCCCATAAAACCTTGTAAAGCGGCCACATAGACTCAATCCCATGGCCCAGCTTGACCGCATCTACAAAATCCTGCGTGCGTGGTCCGCCTGCTTCTTTATCGCGAAGGCGAATCCTTCTTTATCTGGGCCAATGACCCTCGATCATTTTGCGCAATGTGAGCCTTGCAGGGTCAACCACAACATGCTTGATCCTCTGGCGTTTCCACGTGTAGGTGATATGGATGAGACCATCCTGGGTCTGGATGACGGCGGGATAGCTGAACTCGGCACGGGGTTCATTTTCAAGCTCGAACGCCGCCTGCCAGCGGTATCCGTCCTTAGAGACGGCAACATTCAACGGAGAACGCCCTCTCGAAGTATGGTTGTAGACCAGGACATGGCGACCATCCTTAAGCGTGACAGCATCTGTGCCGGCATTGGGATTGGGCAGATCGATGAGTGTCATCTTCCCCCAGGTCCTGCCTGAATCATGTGAGATGATTTGGAAGATCTTCTGCTGTCTTGTGCGTCCTAATGCCAGCAGCTTGTCTTTACCCAGAAACAACACACTCGGCTGAATGGCACCGATCGTAATCCCGTCATTCAGCACGCCAGTCTTCGTCCAATTCTGTCCATGATCCAGGGTGCGTTCAAAGTGAACACGCCAACCCTGTGCCTCACTGCTCGTGGGACAGAGAATGTCACCATTAGTAAGCTGAACAGGTTTGTTCTTGATCGGACCCAAAATGCCTTTGGGCAGTGCGCGAGCATCACTCCACCTGTGCCCCTGATCCGCACTTGTCTTGAGCATCCCCCACCAGGTGCTGGGGCTGAGCCCCACCTTGTAGAACAACATCAAAGGCCCTGTCCTGGGTTGAAACAACACAGGATTCCAGGTCGGCAATCGACTCGCCCTGAATCCAACACCATTGGCCACTTCCACAGGCTTTGTCCAATGATCGCCTTCGAATCGTGCCATCCAGATGCCCACATCAGGATGGCGTTCTGAAGTACCGCCAAACCACGCAGCCACCAGACCGTTTGACGTCTCCGCGATAGTGGACGCATGGCAACTTGGGAAAGGCGCCTCCTCGTAGATAAACTCGGACTTGACCACACCCGCTGGCAATGTACTGGCTGTCACAGTCTCCACGACAGGGGTTTGACCGTTCAAAACCCCAGCCACTGCCAACACGCACACCAAAGCGATCCCAATGGCCACCCACGACAGTTTGTCTTCATGAAAAGTCTGTATCATTGTCTGTCCTCAAATTAGGTCACTTCCGTATGACAGGTGATTCATAGGCCTTGAGAAACTAGTCGTCCTCACCCTGGATATAGGTTCTGCCTTTGTAGAATTGTATGGCGATACAAAAGAGAACGCCTGTGACTGCCAAAAATCCCGTAAAGAACCAGTAGTAAGCCGGACCGTCCAGCTTACTGGACCCATCCGGATTTTCAATAAACTGGCTGAGGAGAACCACAAAGAGACTACCAAGCGACACGGATAGAAGGTTCAGCGAGCCAATAAAGGACTTCATCTTTTTGGGGGCCTGCGTATAGGAGAATTCCAAGGCCGGGATCGAGATCATGACCTCACCGGCCGTGATAAAGAGATAGGCCAGGACCTGCCACCAACACGAAGGCATTTCCCCGCTAACGATACGTCCCTCTAGCCAGGCCGGAATGGCAAAGGAGGGAATGGCCACAAAAAATCCGAGGGCCACCTTACGCAGGGGTGTCAAGGGGAAGACCTTGTCAATTAGCGGGTATATCACATAGGTAAAAAGCGGTATCGCTATCACCACCAGCAGGGCATTGACCGCCTGTATCTGTTCAGGCAGTATTTTCCAGGTCACTGTATCGAGGTGCACCACAGAGAGCAGCTTGCCCAAAAAAGTGTCCTGAGAAAAACTCCAGTTAAAGAAGGTGAGATTCATCTTTTCTGCCTGCAGTACCCACTTGGACATGGTCTGATTGAACAGAGACCAGAAAACCGCCACAAAAACATACAGAAAGAAGAACAATTTGACAATGACCATGAGCCCTTCTTTGCTGAGGGTCTCCTTTAGAAAACCGGTCCCTTTGGGAGGAATATGCACCAACTGTTTTCGCATGAGCCAGTAGGTGATGGTTGCCAGCATCATGGCGCCACCGCAAGTACCAAAGGCCCACTTCGCTCCGAATTTAACGAGAATAATGGGTGCGAAGAACATGGAAAACGTCGCGCCAATATTGACAGACCAGTAGAAAAGATTATAGGCCTTGGAGATCAAGTCCTTGTTGGCCGACCCAAACTGGTCACCCACATTGGCGGACAGGCAGGGCTTGATGACCCCCGTCCCGGTGGCGATCAGGGAAAGGCCACAGATTACCCCTAAGTAGGACTGATTCAGGGTTATCGCCAGAAATCCCACGCAAAAAACCGTAGCAAAGATCATGATGGTCTTGAATTTCCCCCAGAACATGTCGCTGATTAATGCCCCCAGCACCGGCGTAAAATAACAGGCCGATTGAAACATGTTGACATACTTGGTCACTTGGGTTTCCGTGAGATTGGCCGGGTCCCCTGACCCGGTTGTCAGGTGGTTTTTCAGGAACACTGCTAAAATGGCCATCAGGCTGTAGTAGGCATAGCGTTCACAGGCCTCGCTGAGCAGTATGGGAGGAATCGCCTTGGGCATTTTTTTGGTCAGATCCGGTGTGGTGCGATACTCTGTTTGACTCATAAGAATCCTCGTACTATTTGTAATAGATACGGCTCAATACACAGACCGACAACATGAGTCAAGCCCCACCAAGACCTGACGCACGCGCCGGCCTGTTGGAACTTATTTAATGTCAACAGCTTATGTAAACTGCCTGATTAACATATAAGGTCTAATTCTACAGATTTTCCAGAAGGAAACAACATGAAATTCCTGGTTCCAGGCATTGGCCTCCAGGTAGTCACCGCAGAAGGGGACACCCAGATCAATCCAGGCGGCGATTTCGCCCATGGCCTCTTTGTCCAGTTGGGTGTCACCATGTCCCTCGCGGAGCATGGTCATGAGGCCCAAATTAATGGCACCTCTGTATTTGGGCGACAACATGCTGGGAGGCGACTGGGAATCAATCCAGGATAGATGTTCACCGGGTATGAGTGTGGACCAGAAACGCATGGTCTGGATCACAGACCCATCCTTGTCAATCACCTGGAAATACACAGGTGTGCGTGCTGGCACCCGGCAAAAGGCCGAGCCATCAGCGTCGATCCATCGTGGCCCGATCAGCTGCTCCACAAAGCAGGCGCTACCAGAGAATCTTGACCGCCTGTCTGGAATCGCCTTTGGGAGACTCAAAGAATAGGGTTTGGCTCTTTTTATGCCATGTGTACCCGGTCAATTCATGACCTTCAATCAGAATACGTCTGGGCCGTTTGGGCAGACGTATACGCGAGACTATCTTGATACCGTCAGGGGCTGTCAACTCAAATTCAACGCCATTTTTTGACTCTTTCCAGGTTTCGAACCTGCCTGCGGAGGCTATGGGCTGGGCTTTGCCAGGTTCGAGTTGGTTCAAGTCCATCAACCAGGCACGCTGACCCGGCTGCAAGGTCACCTTATCATGCACAGACAGTTTCGCGTCATAGATATCTACAAATAGACCCTCGAGTTCAAGTGGTATGTCACTGACAGACTCCTCCAAGCAGGCGGCAATCACATAGGGCCCCCGACGCAATTGGAGAAAATTGTTTTGCTGATATGTCAGCCCCGCAGATTCAGCGGCCTGCTTAACCACAGCACGGTAGACATCCGCAGCTTTCTCAGAACGCGTGTAATAGGCGGGATGCTTTCGCTCAACAAAGACATGGCCCTTGCCAAACGTATAGCACCCCTCACCCACCTGTCGATCAAGGCCGAGAATGTCAAACAAGTGCTGGGCCGGGGTATCATATTTGTTCTTGCCCGTATTCCACCAACCCGTGATGGTGCTAAATGGATCGGTGTCCGCCCCCACATAAATGAGTGCACCGCCTTGGGCAATCCATTCAGCCAAGGACTGATTAATAGCGGGCGTTTCAGGTTTGATGAACTCGTAACTCAACACAAGCACTTTGTAATCGTTGATATAGTTGGGAAAGCGAGCCACGTTGTCGAGCTGAACCGGCTGTGTGGGCACACCATTCTTGAGCAAAGGCAGGGTCAATCCATAGAAGGCAGAGAAGTGCTCGATATCCTTGCGTTCCGCCTTGGTCGGATCATCGCCGTTGTTTTCAGCCAGCTTGAAGGCCGGCTCAGCCCGCTGAAACATACCTGAATCGGCAATAAAGACGCCCAAGCCGTGTGTCGCATCGGTCCATTCGAAATCCGGCTGGTTCATGTCACGCAACTGATTGAACACGGTGCACAGAGTCGTGGCATAGTCGGCTGGAATGGGTTTGGCATCGGGTGAGTTGGACGGATATTTGTTACCGCGAAACACACGGGATGGCCAGGGACAGATCTCATAGTGCCATATGTGGGGCTGGAGCAGGGACGCGATGAGGGTTGCCTTGTAGTTAGTGCTGTAGTCATCCCAATCATATCTGGGATTGTCTTCAATGGGATCATGCAGAAACCACATGCGGCGGTTTGTCCCTCGCACCAATTCCTGCATCACGCCATATTCCAGGAAGGCCGTATCAAAAGTTCGCTCTGCCCTCTTGCCCTGATAGATGTTCTCCGTCCGGGCCGTGCCTGTCCAGATCTGGGCAATACAGCCATCCACCACACTGGAATCAATAAGCGAAGACTGTGGTGACACAATGCGCCACTGAGTATAATTGATGAGACTGTGCGTCGGCACATAGATGCGGAGTTCGCGATTGTATTTCTGGAGTGCGTATTCCTTGCAGGCCTCTGCCACGCGTCGCAGGGCCCGACTGTACAGATAGTATTTCAATCGACTGGCCTTATACTGCGCATCAGGGGAGCTGTCTGCACGCACATAGGGCTCGTGGTAGAACAGTTGCCACTCCCGTGCAAACGCCGGAGAAAATCCTGTGTACGCCCAGAATTCCGGCTCCTCCAAATGAATCGCCAGAACCCCCGCATCAATCATGGGCTTGAGCTTGGCCGTGATGTAGTCCGCAAACTCAACAGTGGGCACCACATAAGGAATGCGATGGCCATGTTGCTTGTTTCGACCTTGGGCATCCTGCTGCGACAGGGACATGATGTCCCGTCCCTGCATGTCCTTGTAATCCTGATACTCGCCCCAGGAAATGCCTGTCATCAGATGGGGCACATAGTCCTGATCCACCCAGGATTCAATGGCAGGAATTCGATTGGCATGCGTGCCATAAACCATGACAAAGTCGTTGCGCAGATCATAGGCAGGCGTGTAGGGACGAGGGTCCTGAAACCCCGTCAATTCCAGACTTCGATCCGTCACAAGACGAACGGACTCTTCGGCATGAATCGGGCCGGTAAATATGGCTGCTATTAACGCTGCAAAAAGTACTCGTTTATTCATAGAATTGTCCTTATCTGTGGCTTCTTTATGGATTTCAGTTTCACCGGTTCACTCTTTTGAAGGCCTACACACGCTATACAAACACGCAACCCATTATCATTATGAGAGAAACAGATTTTCAGTTCCGTGTGACGCAGGAAATTTGCCCCAGGCGATATCGATGCTGACCGTCGTCGTTCTTGAGAGGCAATGCAATGTTTGGCGTCCCATCACGATGCCCCACAGACACATAGACGTCATAGGTGCCGGGACGTGTGGTGGGTGCAATCAGCCCAAAGCGAAACTGACTTTCCAAGGTCTGCACCGCTGCCCCCTGAACAGGACCGGGTTTCAATGTACGCAGGTTGTTCGATTCATCCACCAGCACAGCGACAATACCTCCCTGCTGGTCCTTTAATGTCACAGCCACAAATCCACCCGGATAACAGGGTGCCACACCCACGTTAGCCCAGTGTGAACGCACTGTAAAGAACTCGCCAATCACCGCGTGAGCAGGCCAGGCCATCTCACGCAATTGCAGACGGTAGCCCAGACGCCGATTGATACGGTCAATCAGATCACGGTTGTCGCTAAGTTCTTCGTACGGCCACCAATGAATGGACATGTAACTGGCATGATAGTCCTCCACCGCCTTGAGAAGCAGCGACCCATCCCCCCAGGCCCCCCGTTGTCTGGAACTGCCGTAATGCTCATGTTCCAGGATGACAGGCAATGTAGGCCAATACAACTTAGCTAGTTCATTGTGGTACCAGGACCGTGGCGGGGGCTGCACCAGAATGCTGTCATCGCGAAGGGTCACACCTTTTGACAAGGCATAGTCTGTCTCTGGAAAATGGGTGCCAGGTTTGTCGTGGCCTACCACATCATCGCTGATACACAACAACGTATGTGGAAACAGAGACACATGCAGATCGATGTGCTGCTTGACAATGGTCAATTCTCTGTCCTCTGGCACCTGACTGCTCATGTGGGTATGTCCCTCGCCCCACATACCGTAGGTGCCAATGTCCATAAACGCCACACGGGGATTACCGTCGTAGCGTGCAGCCATGGCTTTCAGAAAGGCCTCGAGCTTGGCCAGAAAGATGGGACCACCAAAGTCAGGGTCCCAGGTTGTGGCATTGGGATCCGGGCCATGCCCGAAACGATAAAAACACCCTTTGGCGCCCGCTTTTCGCACCCACTCTGGCGTGGCATAGGCCGTCCAGTTCTCAGAGCAGGTCAGACGAAAGGCCACCTGTTTGCCCTGGGCAATCCAGCGTTGTGCGGGCGTGTCAAACAGGGCCCAATTGAATTGCCCTTCCTCGGGCTCGAGAAAGGCCCAGGGCACACGTAGATATACTGTGGACAGCCCTGGAAAATCATCCAGCGTATCAGCCGGAGCCAGCTTTGATCCATAGTTGCTGGGAATGTTGGAATAAAAATGCAGGGTCCATCCCATACCAGGATTGACCAGGGCCTCTCCTGTGTCCTGGGGACACACAGTAACCCAATCCTGATTGCCCTGTTCAGCGACAGCCTCTCTAGACATGGCACTACTGACGTATCCCAGGCAGACCATATGTACCATGATACAATATGTGACCGATGTCTTCATAGGCTAGGGCATAAACTGTTTCAAATAACGGGCACTCTGACGAAGCGATTCTTTGCGTCGAGCCACGGTTCCCTCATAGGCCCGATCTTCCACTTCCACACACACGGGCCCACGGTATCCAAGATCACCCAATACACCCAGCATTTTGCCCCAATCCACATCGCCGAGGCCAGGCAGCTTGGGCGTATGATACTGTAATGGATTGGCCATAATACCGACCTCATTCAACAGGTGACGATCCAGACGCGCATCTTTGGCGTGGACATGGAAAATCCGATTCTTGAACTCACATAAAGGCTTGATGTAATCCATCTGTTGCCAGATAAAATGGGAGGGGTCAAAATTCAATCCAAAATTCTTGGAAGGAATGTCCTTAAACATACGCCGCCAGATCGCCGGTGTGGTGCCCAGATTTTTGCCGCCGGGCCATTCATCGTGGCTGAAAAACATGGGGCAGTTTTCAATGCCGATCTTCACATTGCGGCTTTCTGCATGTTTGATCAATGGCTTCCAAACCTTGAGAAAACGGGGCCAATTAGCATCCACCGATTTGGTCCAATCGCGCCCGATAAAGGTATTCACAACTTTCACGTCCAACAGGACTGCCGCATTGATCACCTTTTTGATATGATCGATGTACACTCGAGCCTCCTGGGCATTCGGCGTGAGCGGGTTGGGATAATACCCCAATCCGCTAATTGTCACACCCGTTCTGTCCAACAACGCCTTGATCGACGCCACATCGGCCTTCTTCAGGTTGGCGACATCCACGTGCGTGACGCCGGCATACCGCCGTGTGGCCTTACCCTTGGGCCAGCACATCAGTTCCACGCAGGAATACCCCTCATCCGCTGCACACTGAATGACTTTCTCCAACGACAAATCTGGAAGAATTGCACTGACAAATCCTAGTTTCATAGTCAAACTCCTTAAAAAAGGGCACCCGCCTTTGCCAACAAATGCACGGTTTATGAGAGATCAGTTGTAGCATAAACTCTGGATATGTCAAACATCATCTAATCGCAATGGTTTGCTGGTAAGTGACTGGATGAGTTGCACTTCTTCAGTCTTGTAGGCTGTTCCGTCCACTCGCAAAATGTCATGGAACCAGAGTGGTGGCTCGTCTGTGTAGGTTTGGGTCCAGGAATCCCACGGATAGATCGTCTGGGTTTTTCCGGCCACAAAGCCCCAGTTGTAGGCCCCCACGTTGTGCTCTTTGAAGTAGGGTAAAATCGATTCAAATGTGCTGCCTGTGGGACGCGCCATGTATTCCGTGCAGAGCATGGGACGGTTGTAGCGTTTGAGCTGCTCCACACGCTTACGCGTTTCTTCAAGATTGGCATAGCTGTGAAACGAAATAATGTCCGAGTGCTCCAACATGTATTGATCCAGGTCTGTCAACGTCTCATTGCTGGACCAGTCACCCTTCCACACGCCAGCGGTCAAGGGCTGCGTAGGATGCACTTCGCGTGCCCAGGCGAAGGCCTTTTTCAACAGCTTAAAGGCCATGGCTTCTTTGTTGTCAGGCTCGTGCTCCACGTAGGCAGGAATATTTCTATTGTCCGGTTCGTTAAAAAGATCCCACGCATAAATGCGTTGATCACCGCGAAAATGTGTGATCACACCCTGGATGTAGGCCTTGAGCTCGTCGTGGCGAGCTGGATCACTCAAGATGGCCTTACCCGGGCTCTGCACCCATCCGGAATTGTGCAGATGCGGCTTGGGATCACGTTGAACGCCCAGCTCAGGAGAGGGGTCCCAGCAGGCATCGAGCAATACAAATGTCACACCAATGCTGTGTTTATTGGCCAGGTCCAGAAAGTCGTCCATTCTCGCAAGAAATCCCTCGGCATCCTGTTTCCACAACAGATCATGCAGATACACGCGAATGCTATTGAATCCCAGATCCTGAGCCCAACCCAGTTCGCGGTCTATGGTATTTGGATCGAAGGATTCGGCCTGCCACATTTCCAATTGGTTGATGGCAGTACT
>CAZBTJ010000099.1:0-10308 GCA_964494325.1 uncultured Pirellulales bacterium | reverse complement strand
TACTTGGAGAAAAGTTGCACCCCACCAGCCAGCCATGATCCTGCTCCCAGGCCTGGGCCTGCTCAACAGTCCACTGAGCCGCTGGGCCTTGATCTTTCTGGTCCGTACACCCCAGAATCAAACCTGCCAAGCAGGCCATAGTTATCCAACGCATTGCCTGTCCTTTCAAATGTGTTTACTGAGTTTCGCTGTCCTTACCAAACTTTGCCACCAGTGTATCATACTGAAACCGTGTAAGGGTGATCATACAGCCGTGACGCACGGTCGGAGGCAATTGATATTTATCCCAGTTTTTGAAAAAAGTATTCCCTGAGACCTGATACCATGGCCCCTTCACGTCAGACGCCACGGACAGCCCATAGGACACACCCGGATACTGCTCATAGTACAAATACCAGGCCTTGCCGTTCGGTGAGGGGATCAGACTGGGGGCTTCACGAAAGTTGGGACTGATCGGCGGCGAGGGCTCACTGTAGGGTCCAAACAAGGACGGGGCACTACTGATGCGAATGGTCTTGCCTGTAACCCAGTCCAGCGTGGGATAGCGTTCATCCTTGATAATCGTGTAATAACGCCCCCCCTGCTTTCGGATGATGACATCAATGGTGGCCATGTCCCAGGGAAACAGGCGTCTTGGCACCTTGGAAAAAGTCTTGAGATCCTTGGATGTGAGGTACAGAGTCCTCTGGCTCGCCCAGTAGCGTTCTGGATCTTCGGGCGTACCCTGCTCATGGGGCGTGTGCCAGGTTAACACATACTGGGAGGAATCCGCATCATAAAACAACTTGGGCGCACCAATGCGTGGCAGAGCCTGCGAATAACCGGGTGTCTTTTTCAGATCCGGCGTGACATTGCTATAGTGCGTCCACTGAACCAGATCATCCGACACCCAGATGTTGATATCCGGCGCCGAGTCATTGCGATTGCCCACCAGATAGTAGCGTCCGTCATGGCCCTTTGCGATATCTGCGTGGCCTCGGTACGCATCAAAGATCCGTTTGCCCTGGTTGAGCTGAGTCCAGTGCAGACCATCCAGACTGACTGAATAGTACAGGCGACCATAGTCTCCGTGTTTCATGTGGGCAAAGAGGTACGCCTCGTGAATCGGCAGCACCCCCACAGCCTGCCCAGGAGGATCTGGCTGGCCGCCCTGGGCCAGAGAACCAAACCCGAACACAGCCATGTACAGCAAAGCAATTCCGGAGTTCATCCACAGGCGTTGGCTCTTCATGGTTGTGTGTCCTCATCAAAACAAGCTTACAGACCCTGCTGCTCCTGGATCACAATCAGCCCCACATCAATAAACTGACCGCCCCGCGTCTGGTGACAATGGACAGCCACTGTATTTTTGCCAGGCTTAAAGGCCTTGAGTGCCTTGGGTGTCAGGGTGACAAGTTGATAGCGGCCCACATACCCTGTCAAACGTTTGACACCTTGTCCATTGATATACACCTCTGCGTCTTCGTCATGATGAATACTCAGGCCCAGGTCGCCGGCTTTGGGCAACTGGTCTATGGTCACGGTACGTCTCAGCCAAATATCATTTGAATCCCAGGTCGTCCCCACCACGGCCCCGGGTGTGGAGGCCGTACCGAATCCACCAGGACCGCTCTTCCAATGGCTGTCGTCAAAACTGACTTCTTGCCAGTCTTCAGCAGGTTTCTCAGTCGTGTAAGACCAGCTCTGGGGTGATGACTGACTTGTGGACACCAGAATCGTGACCTTGGGCGGTGGCAGGTAGAGCTTGCGAGCTGCTGCTGCAATGCTCTCCAGATCCATCTTTACAATCTTTCGATCATAGGTAAGAAGTCCATTCACCTCAATCTCTACGTCCGAAGTTTGGGTGTACACGGCGGCTGACAAACCCTGCCCGATCAATGGACGCATCTGGGTCAGGAGATCCACATAGGCATCAGTTAAGGCTTCACTCGTCTCATAGGACACGTAACCCCAGTTCTTTTGCCCCTGCCAGGTGTGGCCCTTGACTGGCATACCCAGACCACCAAACTCGCCCAAGACGATCACACGCTTTTCTTCCACAGCGCGCATGCCCGGACCTGGATAGCTGTGCATATCTGACACGTCACCACTGCCACGATCATGCCAACCACTGGCCTCGTTCACAGGACGCGTGGGGTCGTAGTCTTGAACCCACTGGACCACCTTGGCCGTATCAAACTGCCCCCAACCTTCATTAAATGGCACCCACATGACAATACAAGGAAAGTTGTGCAGGGTGTCAATCATGGCCTTGAGTTCTGTATAATAATTGGCCTGACTCTCTGCATTGCGCCCAGAATCTCCCGCCGGCATATCCTGCCAGACCAACAGCCCCAGCTTGTCACACCAGTAGTACCAGCGAGCACTCTCGTATTTCACATGCTTGCGTGCCATGTTCATGCCAAACTGTTTGGTTTTGACAATGTCATATTTAATGGCCTCGTCTGTGGGGGGGGTGTACAGACCATCGGGCCACCAGCCCTGGTCCAGAGGGCCATACTGGAAGAGTACTTCATTGTTGAGCTTCAACCTGAGAACCCCCTCTTCATCGGGTGACACTTCAATCTTACGCATCCCAAAATAGCTAGTGACCACGTCCACGGGACGGTCATTTTGCAGGAGCGTCACCTTCAAGTCATAAAGAGTCGGAGTATCAGGAGACCACAGCTTGGCATTGGGAATACGCAGTTCAATACCCTGACCAGTCTGCCCCTTCTGAGAGACTACCTCCTCACCCTGATCCATGGCCTTGATCTCAACAGATCCAGAACCATTGCCTTGAACAGACACAGTGACCAGACTGCGGTCAATATTCGGCACGATCTTGAGCGATTTAATATGAAGCTCAGGCAGGACTTCCAGCCAGACAGTCTGCCAGATACCGGTCACAGCGGTATACATAATACCACCAGGCTTGAGTACCTGCTTGCCGTGGGGCTGATAGCCCGCATCGGTGGGATCCCATACAGCGAGCACAAGTTCATTCTTCCCAGAAACCACATCATCAGTAATATCAAAACTAAATGGATCGTTACCGCCCGTATGGTCACCCACCTTCTTGCCATTAATCCACAAAGTACATTGCCAATCCACAGCACCAAAGTGTATTAGAAGACGTTCATTTGTTTTTTGGGCGGGCGTCTCAAAGGCACGGTGATACCACAGACGCTGCTCTGGCAAGACAGGCTTTTTTACACCACTTAGAGCAGACTCCACAGCAAACGGCACCAGGATCTCTCCATCCCAGATCTGCGGCTGCTTCGCCTCTTTGGACACAATGGCATACTCCCACAGACCATTTAGATTGGTCCAATGTGCTCGCACCATCTGGGGCCGGGGGTATTCCTGCCAAACCTGATCGGGTGACACATGGTCAGTCCATGGCGTGGTCAAGGATCCGGAGGCTGGTGTCCAATCCGCAGCCTGACACAGGCCACTCAAAAGCAAGATGATAATCCAGAGAGCCAGTCTGTTCTTTTTCATAGCCTGTTCCTTTTTTCGTGTCTTATTCTCTTTTTTTTTCTTCCAAAACATCTGTCTATTTCACCTTCCATTTTGCAGCCATGCACTAATACGACCGAGATTGCCATCTTTCCATGGTCATGATGTCACCCTGTAAAAGTCATTGTATTTTGACGTTGAAGCATGTCTCGTTCACTGGACTGAAAACTAAAAACACTTGGCCTGTGAAAGCCTAATTTCATATGGCCAACACTGAAAACCACACTTATGTGATTATTCCAAAACAAGTCTGGGATTGCCAAACACACACCAGTCTGCAAATGTGTCAGCACGTGTGATTCGACTATGGCTATCTGTGGTGATAAGGGTTAGAAACTGGCTCTCCGACGGAATGAGTACAGTCATGTACTGCGTCTGCCCGACACGCATGTTTCGGCGTGACCAGACAAGCCGTCCGTCAATTAAGACATAAACATCCGCATCACCCAAGTGGGATTCATTCGTGTCTTCACTAATCCCCACCATGGATTCAAACCGCTGTATCACTCGGCTTGATGCAAGTCCCTGGCGAATAGCCCCAAGGTCAAAGGTCAATCCCAAGTTGGCATGCATAAAGATGCTGGGTCGTTCTGTTTCGCCATACACCAGACCATTCAAGAGTAGCACCTTGGTGGATCGCTTGGTATCAGGCACCTTTGGGGATACAGAGCCCCCCAGGATCTCAGAGTAGAATATGTGACTGGTGTCAGGGCACTCTTCAAACAAATGCTTTTCGGATGTCACCTGTACAGGGCCTCTGTCACCATCTGGGACAAAAACGCCATCCACACAAGGCAGTTCTGACACTGTGTGGTACAGATAATCGCCCAAGCGATCCGAGGCCACCGATTCAATAGACCTAAACTCTCCGGTCAATGGATCAATTTCAAAACCAGGCTCACCCGATCCAAATCCGCTGCCCCCCGCCACCAGATCGGCCAGATCCAGAATCCTTTCTCCACGCCAGACAATACCGGTGTGAGAATCAATTTTCCGCACAAACAAAAGGTCATCAAAAGGCTGGCGTCTGACAGTGCGACCCTTGCCCAAAATTTGAATGGCCTCCTCTTCCTTCACAACTGTCACATTACCGGCCTGGGCCAGCTTGTCAGTGTGCACCTCGACCTCGCCCTTGATGACAAGTAATTGCGTGTCACGACTGCCCTCAGCAAGCACACCAAACTCGGTACCCACGTCAATGAAGTCTGCGTGGGTCGTTCTGACCTGAAATCTCCGTCCTGACTCTTCCACATGCACAAAGGCCCGCCCCTTGACCAGGCTTAATTCTATGCCGGACAAAATCTCAAAGGTAGAGGGACCTTCCAGTACAACATCCACACCCTGGTCAAATCGAATATGAGCCAGCCCGCTTTTAAGGACATGTCGCCCCTGCCCCAAATGCATTCTTTCACCAGGGTCTGTGGGAAACGCCCTTGATGCAGACACACCCATGGAATCGATCAACGTGGCAACCTCCGGCCCCAGCGGTCCGGCTGAAAAGAAAAACCACAAGCCGACCACAACCACAGCGGCCGTGGACAACAGCGCAGCCACATACGCACTGATTATCCGTTTTCGACGCATAGAGGGACAGGGTGATTCCATGTCAGGATAGTGCCCCATCACATCATATAGATCGGTGTAGAGCCCCAAGTATTCCATATAATACTGGCGTGCGTCGCGGCTATGCCTCAGCACGGATTCAAGTTTGGAGGCGTCTTGTCTATTCAATCCATCGGACACTGACCGGGTAATCAGATCTCTAAGTTGATGTTTGTCTTTTTCTGTCAAAGCACTCATCCCAGGACCCCCTGCTCAAACAACCTGCGGCGAATACATCGAAGCAGCAGGCCCATTATTCGTGTTTCATTTCTATAAATCCGTTTCACAGACACTCCAAAACGCTCAGCCACAAGCTTTGGGGCACACTCTTCTTGGAAACGCAAACTCACATGCTCCCGGTCCGACTGTGGCAATTGATCCAAACAGTGTCGTAAAGCAAATATCCGATCCCCTTCTTTGTCACGTGAGTACTCTGACGCCACAAGTTCCAAAAGATCGTCAGGCAGACACGTGCTTTTTTGACGTGTCTTTTTCTTACGAAAACTCATGGCCTGAAACTTGGCAATCGTCACGGCCCAGGCCACAAAATCAGTCCCTTCCTGGAACATGTAAAATCTCTCCCACAAGACGCGAGACGTCTCTTGCATGACATCCTGAGCATCATTCCAATTTGGAATCATACTCAGGATGAAATGGAAGATGACTCGATTATTCGGCGTAAACAATGCCAAAAATGCCTTTGGGTCTGTCGAATCATGGGATTTCAAAGGTTTCGTCCTTCACGTTCAAAGATCATCACAGTTCAGTATCAATAGAGCCTAAACACTGATTTTCCCTATAATTCCTTTGCCACATGCAAATTATTTTGATCTGGCACGATTATATCCAGTCAATATGCCGGGTTTTTCACGCCAAGTCAAGAGTGTGAATCCCATGGCGCCTGCCACCGAACGCTTGCATATCGCGTCCAATCCTATACAATAGCCACACGTCATTTTGAAACCGAAATAGGGGCAAACAAAAGGATATGCACGCATGAACACGTCTTATCAGAATCGCTTTTTCAAACGAGGTTGTGAGTTTCTACAGGTCGAAACCCCTATCCTCTGCGGTGCCATGACCTGGGTCAGTGATCCAACCCTGGTGGCTGCCGTGGCCAACGCCGGGGCTTTTGCCTGCCTGGCCGGCGGAAATACACCTGTAAACATCCTGGAAAAGCAGATCCATGAAACACAACAACTGACGAACAAGCCCTTTGGCATCAACCTGATTACCATTGCCCCACTCTATAAAGATCATCTCGAACTTGTGCGCAAACACAAACTTCCCTATGTTGTTTTTGCAGGTAGTTTCCCACGCAAATCAGAAGTCGTCAAGGCCAAGGCCACCGGCGCCAAAGTCCTGTGCTTTGCCTCTACCCTGTCCATTGCCAATCGCATGCTCAGTTATGGGGCAGATGCGCTGATCCTGGAAGGCATGGAAGCCGGAGGACATGTGGGCCATGTCAGTTTGACTATCTTATTGCAACAGGTTCTGTTCAAGATGAAAAACGTCCCCATCTTTGTAGCAGGCGGTATCGGGACGGGGCAAATGTGTGCCCATCTATTTCTCATGGGTGCAGCAGGCGTGCAATTGGGCACTGCATTCGCAGTGGCAGAAGAATGCACAGCTCACCCTGACTTCAAAAAACGATTCATCCGAGCCAAGGCCCGAGAAGCAATCTCCACGCCCGAATTTGACAGCCGTCTTCATGTCGTCGCAGTCCGTGCCCTGCGAAACAAGGGCTACGAAGACTTTAACCAACTCCAGCTCAAGCTCATGGATGAACTTGATCAGGGCACCCTGTCTCAGATCGATGTGCAAATGCGTGTGGAAGAATTCTGGATGGGCAAGCTTAGATCCGCCGTGGTCGATGGTGACACCGAACGTGGCTCACTCATGGCCGGGCAATCCGTAGGCCTGATCAATGAAATCAAGCCCGTTAACGCCATCATTCAGGACCTCATCACAGAAATGGAAGTCGAACTTAGCCGAGTGGCCGAAACGCTCAAAGGCTAGGCACCCTAAACCAATGGCTTTTTTCGCCTGACTCGTTTAGAATCAGGCATCCTATTAAATGAATATCATGGAAGGGTAGACAATCATGAAAAAAGGTATGATCTTCGTTTTTCTTATTGTGGCACTGCTGTCACCGGTCCTTACTCTAGGACAGGGCAAACGGCCCAACATCTTCTTCTTTTTCGCCGATGACTGGGGTCGCTACGCCAGTGTCTATGATTCTTTCAAACCCAACAAGGCCTTTCGCACCCCAGTCCTTGATCGTTTCGCGCGAGAGGGAGTTCGCTTTAACAATGCCCATGTCACAGCACCGTCCTGCACACCCTGCCGAAGTTCCCTGCTGTCTGGCCAATACTTCTTTCGTACAGGTCGCGGTGCCATTCTCCAGGGTGCCCAGTGGGATCTAAATATCCCCAGCTATCCACTCCTCTTGGAGAAGGCGGGTTACCACATCGGCTTTACATACAAGGTCTGGAGCCCCGGTACACCAGCGGACGCCCCTTACGGGGGAAAGGCCCGCGCTTATGCCTCGGCGGGGCGACGCTTCTGTGGTTTTTCACAGAACGCGACCAAGATGGTCAAGGCAGGAAAATCGCCTGAAGCAGCCAAAGCCGAGCTCTGCCACGAAGGCCTTAAAAACTTTGAAGCCTTTCTGGGTAATCGTCCATCGGGTCAACCTTTCTGCTACTGGTTTGGCCCCACCAATACCCACCGCAAATGGACCAAGGGGTCAGGAAAAAATCTCTGGGGGTTAAATCCGGATGAATTAGAGGGGCTGATGCCGGGATTCCTGCCAGACGTCCCCGAAATACGCGAAGACATGTGTGATTATCTCGGCGAAGTGCTAGCGCTTGATCGTATGTTGGGACTATTCTTGGAAAAACTAGAGGCCCTTGGCGAACGCGAGAACACACTTATTGTGGTCAGCGGTGACCATGGCATACCGGGGTTTCCCCGAGGCAAGTGCAACCTCTATAACTTGGGTACAGAAGTCGCTCTGTTTGTACAGTGGCCTGGACAGGCGCCTGGCGAACGAACCGTCAATGATTTTATCAATCTGATGGACCTGGCACCCACCTTTCTGGAGGCCGCTGGGTCACCCATTCCTGGCTGTATGACGGGGAAGTCTATAGTGCCATTGCTGTGCTCATCCCAAAATGGCTGGATTGACCCAACCCGAGACCACGTCATCACAGGGCGTGAGCGTCACGTGGCCAGGGCACGTGAAGGCAACCTACCCTTCCCTCAACGATCGATTCGGACTCGTAACTTTTTGTACATCCGAAACTTTGCCCCGGATCGCTGGCCCATGGGCACCCCCACAGGCCTGGACAACCCAGCCACAGAACCCTCCTACCAGAAGCTCGAAAATAACACCTTTGCCGCCTTTGGAGATATGGATGCCAGCCCTACCAAGGCCTGGATGGTCAAACACCGCAAGGAGACGCAGTGGCGTCTTCACTGGCAACTTGGCTTTGAAAAACGCCCTGCCGAAGAACTGTACGATCTTCGCAATGATCCCGACTATCTAAGTAATGTGGCCCAAAATCCTGCGTACGCCCAAACCAGGTCGGACCTGGCCACGCAGCTCATGAACACGCTAAAGGCCACTGGCGACCCACGTGTCACGGGCGATGGAACCACCTTTGATCGTCCCCCCTATGTAACAAAGTGATTCCACAGGATCAATGTCTATCTATACCAGGGAATTGCCTATCACGCTATCTTCACTCAGATCCTGGGCGTAGTCAATGCCCGGCATGTCAAAGCCGTGGTGCCTCAGAAATTCCTGTCTGAAGCCCTGGATATCTGCAAGCTGTTCGGCATTGTCAGCATTAACACGCTCCCAGAGGTCTCGAACTTCCTCCTGAACATCTTCCCGCATTTCCCAGTCGTCCAGTCGAAGACGTCCCTGATCATCGGTTTTTGGCGGTTGCCTTGAGTCATCAAACAAAAAGTCGCGATACAAGCGATCCATCTGCTTAATACAGTTTTCATGGGGCCCCTATGACCAATACCCGTTTCAGGCCTGTTATTGGCCCCTGCGATTTGATGTACTTGATTTGTTCCAAAACTTGCGCTTCACAGCCCAGAGGGTGAGCAGTAAGACACACATTATCCCGAATGACCGGTTCGATGATCATAATGGCTTACTCCTGATTAATTCAATCTGTCTGACCCGCGCCAGCATAATGAAGTTCATCAGCTCGAGCAAGTGTGTACGTGGTTTCTGTACGAACACACCCATCACGAGGTTCAGATACTGGAAGCTTCTTCTGCAAACTCCAGAAATACCTTTTGAATAACAGGATTGCTCACCTTTTCAGCCCACTCCACATAAAAGGCATGGGCCTCCTTTTCTCGCTCAATAGCACATGTCAAAGCCTGTTCCGAAGTCTCAGTGTTTTCCATGTCATTCGTCTCCTTGTGAATACCAGAGGTCCGTGCCAATGTTCAACCATGAGAATACTATGTGCAATGCACCAATGGTTCAAGGGTTCAAGGGTTTAAGGGTTTAAGGTGGAAGCGAGGCAGAGAAGCGACATTTATCACAACTTCCAGAGGTTTGCCAACCCCTTATCCAACAGGTTTTGATTGAGGAATTGCCCCTCGCGACAGATCCGGCCGGGATTCTTACTGCCCGGCAAGTGGAAAATGTCCACCAGATACCGGGCGTATTTATCGTATGAGCGCGTCTGTATGACAATACAAGGACAGGCCTTGAGCGTTCGTCTGACGTACTGCCGTGCCTTGTCGCCCTCAATGCCACGTGCTGAGTCCAGATCAATTTCGCAGCTGGCTGCGAAATCTCATGGGTTAAGTAAAACTAACTATCCGGGAAAACGAAAGAAAACAATCTCACACGGAGCCACAAAGAACTAAAAACTATCTTTAACCACGAATCAAACGAATCTACACGAATTAAAGTAACCACTATTTTTACCACAGAGATCACATGAAGACACATGAAGGCGGCCGCGAAGTCGTGACGTTTTGCTTATGCGAGGAATCGCCGTCGAACAGGCTCTTTTTATTTGGGCGATAATCGGATGGAAGGTGCTTGAGAAAGCCAACGGCTGTTGTTTCACACCTCAACCTTCACACTCTTGGCCTGTGAAATCTTATTTCATCAGGCTCACACCTCAGCGTAGCGACCCGGCCTTGCCGACAGTGGTGACTGGCTGG
>CAZBTJ010000098.1:18018-21616 GCA_964494325.1 uncultured Pirellulales bacterium | reverse complement strand
CCCGTGAAATATTTAGAAATGGAAATATTTTTTGAAAGGCATTAACGGGATAAACGATTGTTCACCATCGGACAGGCTCTACCTATGCCCCTTCTGGGGCGGAGAACTCGCAATGACGACTCTTTTATGCTGTCGCTATTTGCGAGGGCCTTGAGACATGATATCCGTTGTCGCGAGTCATGTCATGAGTTTGTCGCAAGTTGTGCCGCAATCTGTCGTGATATGTGTCGTGATATGTCGCAATACGTCATAACGCTTTTTCATTTAAGGAGTAAAGAGATTGACGGGCTGCGCCTTTTTTATAGATTAAAGTCAATTCTTCCAGTCGATTCAGATCTCGCTGCAGGGTTCGCCGATTTACATCCGGGCACAATCCCTCAAAATCGCGAATATGCATGTGTGCGTTGTTGATTAGAAAATCCAGTACAGCGGCCTGTCTGGTATTGAGGTTATGGTTCCTGGTCAGAAGGTCCATGCAGATGACCTTTTCACCCCGATGCCTGACCTCCTGCATTTGGGTGGCCAAGCCTTGGGCAAAATATTCGACCCACCCGGTGAGATCCATATTGTGTTGTCTGACAGATTGGACGGCACTGTAAAAGGAGGGACGGTCCCGGTCGTAATATTCGCTAATCGTGAATAGACGCTTGAAATCATACCCCGCCCGATACAGGCACAGGGTGGATAACAGACGAGATGTTCGACCGTTTCCATCCAGGAAGGGATGGATATGGACAAGTTGAAACTGAGCAATGCCGCTAACCAATACAGGGTGAATCTCATGATCCTGATTGATCCAGTCCACCATTTCCTGCATTAAACGTGGGACTTCATAGGCTTCGGGCGGTGTATAGACAATCTCGCCAGTGAAGGCATTGACCACTTGGTTTTGAATTTTCCGGTAGTCTCCTGGTGCGGCTTTGCCTCCACGCACGGCTTGGACTAAGCACCGATGGATTTCCCGGATCAAGCCTTCAGTGATGGGAGAAGGACTGTTGAGATACTCGGATACCAGATCAAAGGCAGCACGGTAGTTGAGAAATTCCTGTCTATCGTCTGGATTGGCTTCAGGGACTTCTTCACCCGCCCAAAGACGTTCAGATTGTTCCAGAGTCAGTTGGGTTCCTTCGATATGGGTTGTGTGGTGTGCTTCCAAAACCAGGGCACGTTCGCCCATTTTCTGTATCCAAGCATCTGATAAGGTGGCCGCTTCAATAAAACCCTGGGCGCGTTCAATGGTGGTTAGGGCCGTAGTAACAGCGTTGGTGATACTGAATTTAGGTTCGAATCCATGTTTCATAATTTCAACATCCTTAGAAGACATTCTACGCGGCATAAAGCTCTTTCTCAAGGGTCTTCAAGGCTTGCAGGTACTGATCCCTGCCGCCAAAGGCATTGATAATCTCAATGGGGGTGCCAAAATCACAAATCGGCTGGACATTGAGAATTCCCAGGTCTTCGATGTGAACGATGCCTTCGTCTGCGTATTTGTCCAATAGGGCCTGGATGACACGGCGGGCCTTGTCCCCATATTGGGTAAAAACATCGCGTTTACGTACGTTCTCTGCACGCTCACGACGGGTCAGGGGCGATTGCCCCCAGGCGACATGGCAGATGAGATCAAAGGGGTCCAGGTCTCTGCCCACTTCGTCGGCCAGTGCCTCTAAAAAGACGCCGTGTTCTTCCAACTCACTGATGATGGCGGCCTTCTGGTCTGCCTGGGACCAAGCCGTGAGAAAGGAATCTAAGGAGTTGTATTCGGTGAGCAGGGATTTCTTGGTGTAATCCTTGAGCGACTCGATGATGAGTTTACCGTCCTTGCCATAGTACTGGACACGTTCGGCCACGACCATGACCGGGACATCATGAATCACATACTTGTACCGTTTTTCAGTGGGAGCTGAATCGTAGAGGGTGCGGTCAAAATCCTTCTGGTTGTAGATCTGGTCCGGAATAAGCCGTCCATGTTTGTCCAACTTGCCCTTAGTGGGACGATACCCCGTGAGGTCCTTGTCGATATCAATACGTACGACCTTGTAGGGGGACAGGAAGCCGTCTTCAATGCCCTGTTTGAGAGAATAGGTATAGAGGGGCTCGCCAAAGTAGTCAATATTGGAGACGTCCTTGGTTTCCTTGGGCGTGGCGGTCATGCCGATCTGGGTGGCAGAGCTGAAATAGTCCAGCACTTCACGCCAGGCTGAATCGTCGGCAGCACTGCCCCGGTGGCATTCGTCCACCACCACCAGGTCAAAGAAGTCAGGAGAGAACTGCTTGTAGATGTTCTTTTCTTCCTCTGTCCCTGTGACCGCTTGATACAGGGCCAGGTAGATTTCATAGGATTTGTCAATCTGACGGTTGCCGATCTTGGTCATGGCCGACTCAAAGGGTTTGAAGTCATTGGTTCGTGTTTGATTGACCAGGATGTTGCGATCCGCCAGAAACAGAATGCGTCGCTTGGCCTTGGCTTTCCAGAGCCGCCATATGATCTGGAAGGCGGTATACGTCTTGCCTATGCCCGTGGCCATGACCAAGAGGATGCGATTTTGACCGTTGGCAATGGCCTTGACCATTCGATTGATGGCATTTAACTGGTAATAACGAGGCTCCTTACCTGTAGAGTCGGTATAGAAGTCTTGCGTGGTGACCAGTTCCTTTTCCGGTGTCAGCCCGTTGGCTTGGCAGTATCGCTGCCACAGTTGCTGGGGTGACGGGAAGGAAGGCATGGAGATTTCTTGCTCTACTGTGCCCGTATTAGCAATGTACTTGGAACAGATGTCTCTCTCACTCAGTTGTTTCTTGTCCATCAATTAGAATCCCAAGTCTGACACTGCAAATCGAATATCAACCTAAAATAGAAACGAAAACACCCCTCCAGGCAAAGAACAGCATTCAGCTTAAAACTAAACACACTCGGCCTGTGAAAGCCTATTTCATATGGCTAACACTTAAAACCTGAGCAACAGCAATCAGAATTTCCAAACCCAGAAGACTTTTTCCCTTTCACTGGTACAATATTACCCCCCATATGTCACCCTGACAAGTGGGAAATTGGCCGGAGGCCGGAAGGATGAAGAACAGGGATGAGGGGTGAAACTTGAAACCTGAGAGAGCTTTCTGCCGATTGGTTGCTGGTTATTAGTTAGGGGTTGGGGGTTAGGGGTGAAGACAGTTTTTCGTTCTTCGCTATTCGTTTTTCGTGGTGAACTTCGGCGAGCCGCCGCACGGGTACGTTCGGGATACATTGACGGTAAGTGTCATCAAAAAGGTGAATGCCCAGGAGAGGATTTGAACCTCCACGTCCCTAAGGACACTAGCCCCTCAAGCTAGCGCGTCTGCCAATTCCGCCACCTGGGCAATAAGTCGCATATTATTCCCTATTTTCAAGGGGTTGTCAATAGGATGTTGTGTAATACTTTGGGCAGAGTCAGGAGTAGGTGTTAGGGGTTAGGTGTTAGTTAAGTGTTAGGGGTCAGGGGGGGGAATGGGCTTCCAGGCTGTTTGACTGCGATCTGCAATCCGTGTCTGGACTGTCAAACAACCCCACTGCAAACCGGCATTTTTCGACATTTCAGAAGCATGAGCGAAAGCCCATTCAGCC
>CAZBTJ010000098.1:0-18008 GCA_964494325.1 uncultured Pirellulales bacterium | reverse complement strand
ACTGAAAACTGAAAACTGAAAACTGAAAACTTGAAGAGGGGGATCAGTTTGTCCAATAGAAGAAAGATCAGGCAGAGCACCGAAATTACCCACATGGCTGGTTTTACGTGAGATGCCTTGCCCAAAACGGCTTTGATAATCGCATAAGAGACAAAGCCAAAGGCCAATCCTGTGCTGATGCTGTAGCTCAGGGCAATCATGACCATAATGATAAAGGCAGGGAATGCCTCTTCCATGTCGGTGAAGTTGATGTGCTTAACCTCTTTCATCATGAAAAGGCCCACCATGATCAAGGCCGGCGCCGTGGCGTAACTCGGGACAATACCAATGATTGGAATGAACACCAGGGCCAGGAGGAAGAAAGAACCGGTGACGATACTGGTCAGGCCGGTACGCCCCCCTGTTCAATACCGGCTGCTGATTCAATGTAGCTTGTGGTGGTGGATGTCCCCAGCGCAGCCCCAATCATGGTGGCGACCGCATCGATGCCCAGCAATCGATCCAGGCCCTGGATGTGATTGTCTTCATCCACAAGGTCGGCCTTGTGGCAGCAGGCCACAAGCGTGCCCACACTGTCAAACATGTCCATAAACATCAGGCTGAAGATGCTGCCAAATAGGCTCCATTTGAGTGCGCCCAGGATATCAAGTTTCAAGGCCACAGTATTGATTTTGAGGTTAAAAGACCACCAGACCTCCGGCGTCTCAACCTGACCGAAGGCCAAGGCGAGACCCGTTGAGACCATGATGCCGATCAATAACGCCCCGGTGACCTTTCGAGCCTCCAGAAAAATCATGACAAGCAATCCCACCAAACCAATGCCCACAGTGGCAGTTATGGGGCCTGCCTGGACCAGTGTCGCTGGTGTGCCCGCTACAATCACACCCAAATTTCGAAGGCCAATAAATGTGATAAACAGGCCAATGCCGACAGAAATGGCTGAAATCAGGGCATGTGGGATGGCCTCCACAAGCTTACGTCTCAATCCCAAAACGCTGAGTATCAGAAAGAATACGCCTGAGAGAAAGACCACACCCAAGGCGGTCTCCCAATTCACGCCATCGCCCAACACAAGGCTGTAGGCAAAAAAAGCGTTGAGCCCCATGCCCGGTGCCATGGCAATCGGGGCATTGGCACAGACCCCCACCAGGATAGACGCCAAGGCACTGACCACGCAGGTGGCTGCAATCACCCCATCCTTGTCCATGCCCGTGCCATCGGCCAAAATGGAGGGATTCACAAAGATAATATAGGCCATGGTCAGAAACGTGGTGAACCCAGCCACGGACTCAATGCGACAGGTGGTATGCCGGTGAGATAATGAGAAAAACTGATCCAGCATGAAGCCTCCTTGCTTTGTGCAGTGCTAAGAATTCTGCAGAATGAAAAATCGAGTGTTGCGGGAGTAAAAAACATGCGAGCGAGAGGAATCGAACCTCCACGTCCTTACGGACACTAGGACCTAAACCTAGCGCGTCTGCCAATTCCGCCACGCTCGCAGCTGTGTGCTTTTTTGGCAACGAGTTGCTATTTTTACCCAAAATTTGTGAGTATTTCAATGAAAAACCCAAACAGAAGTTTTTACCAGGCCAGAATTTCAATTTCTTTGGGTCATTGCATTTTCATAGAACGTACAGGGTTCCATTTTCGTATGGTCCGGTGTTGACGTAAATAACACCCATAAAAAAGCCCTGTGGTACAGAGTTTTCAGGTGGCAGTTTTCAGAAAGATGCGTTTGAGGTCCTGTACAACGCCATGCGGAAACTTCAAAAAAAAGCAGAGAGAAAACCGAACGATTTTCTCTCTGCGAGTCTGTTTCAGGACATTTTCTTGCGTCACCCTATTTGGCTTTTTCCTCAATCGTGGCTTTCTTGATGGTCAGCAATTCTTTGGGTTGGCCACTACGTGATCCAAATGCCTCCAATTTCTTGACCACTTCTTTGCCTTCAACCACTTCTCCAAAAATGGTGTGTTTCCCGTCCAAATGGGGTGTCGGGACAAAGGTGAGAAAGAATTGGCTCCCGTCCGTGTTGGGCCCTGCATTGGCCATACTCAAGAGATAGGGCCGATCGTGCTTGACCTTGGCGTCAAATTCTCCAGCATACTTGTACCCTGGGCCACCCGTGCCAGTACCCAGCGGACATCCTCCCTGAGCCATAAAGCCAGTGATGACACGATGAAATTTGAGATCATCGTAAAATCCCTTTTGAGTCAGATAAATGGTACTGGTGACATGCATGGGCGCGACATTGGGCATGAGTTTTATTTTAACAATCCCCTTGCTCGTCTCTAACACCCAAAAGTAATTCTTTGTGACATCAAAAGTCATCAGCTCTGGCTTGGTAAGTTTTGTTTTCCACGAAGGATCTTTGCTCTGAACCTTACCCGTGTCGGTCGTTTTGTTGGCCTTCATCTTCTTTTGCAATTCATCTCTTTTTGCCTTCGCCTCGGCGGCGATCCTGGCCAGGAATCCCTTCATTATTTCTTCCTGCTCTTCTTGAGAGATGAGAGGTTTTACGTCCGTAAGCGTATCCTTCACGCCACGAAGCAACCATTGCGTGTCAACTTTGACATCTTGCTTATTTAAGAATCTCTTCACCAACTCGGAACCCAGTGTGTAACTGAATTTTTCAAAATCGCTCTTGGGCTCTACAGACGCTTGATCAGCCTCGCCCTTTTGGCTCTCCTCAGCAAATACGCAAAAAGAGAGACTCATTAACAGTAAGGTAATCGCCATCAGTCGAACACTTTGTCGTTTTAAGATTGAATTCATAATTGTCTCCACAAAAACATACATCTATTAAGCGTATAACATTATTATTCATCCGAAGCAGGGGTGTCATCGTCCTGCTTGGAAATCACTTCAATACGGGCTTCGGCATCACGGAGCAGAGTCCGGCAATGTTTAATGAGGGTCATGCCGGTTTCATATTGGTCGAGACTGTCTTGAAGCGGGACTTCACCCTGCTCAATCTTTTGTACGATCGTCGTAAGATTGGTGATGGCCTGCTCAAAGTTCAAAGCGTTGATTTTTTTGTTGTCTATTTGCTTTGCCATGGTGGTTGCCTTTAACTGGAAGGTGAGTGTACTTTGGTCACTTGGCTGTGGATGGTTTGGCTCCCAGCCAGTTCAGTGATGAGAACGTCCCCGGGCGTGACGTCCTTACAGGAACGAACAACCTGGCCGGTTTCGCCGTGGGATGTAAGGCTGTAGCCCCGTTCCAACACAGCCTTGGGGTTTAATGCGCATAAACCGGCTGCGCAACGCTCTAGTTGCATGGAGCTTTTGTGCATATGTTCAATTGCAGCCGCTCTGGCACGCCCTGTCAACTCATCCAATTCGTGCCTGCGTTTTCCAAGGAGTCGATGGGGCTCTAGCCGGAGCACCAGATCATAACAGTGTGACACCTGTTGAATGTTTTTGTGCACTCTTGCCTGCAACCGTCTTTTCAGTTCAAACTGAGCTTCATCCACCTGCTGCTCTTTGGTTCGCAAGATCGCCTTCGGTCGTTTGAAGAGCTCTGACGCTGTCACGGTCTCCAATCGAGAAGAACTCAAGGCCACTCGATTGTTCACATAGCCGGCAAGTCGTTTCTGCCAGTGTTCGATCTGATCCAGAATGTCGGCTTGATCCGGCACCGCTGTCACACCTGCCTTGGTGGGGGTGGAGGCACGCTCATCGGCCACAAAATCGGCCACTGTCACGTCCACTTCATGTCCCACAGCACTGATCACAGGAATCCTGGAGGCAAAAATCGCCCGGGCCAGAATCTCTTCATTGAAGGCCCACAGATCCTCCAGCGATCCACCGCCACGCCCCACAATCAGGAGATCAAGCTTGTACTGCTTGTTTGCCTGATTCACATGCGTCAGCGTCTTGGCCATCTGCAGGGCAGCCCCCTCGCCCTGGACAGGCACAGGGAACAGCAGCAATTCAGCCAGAGGCCAACGATCAAAGATGCTGTCAGCAATGTCATGCACTGCAGCCCCGGTTTGACTGGTGAGGATACCAATGCGTTCCGGATACTGAGGCAAGGGCTTTTTGTGATCCTCCTCAAACAGGCCCTCGGCCTTGAGCTTGGCCACCATCTGATCGTAGGCCACCTGCAAGCCCCCCACGCCCAGAGGTTCAAGCTTTTCAGCGTAAAACTGATACTTGCCCCCTGGCACATACACATCCACATTGCCGGTGGCCAGGATCTCCATGCCATTTTCCGGCTCAAATTTGACACGGGAAAACTGACTTTTCCACATCACAGCAGTCAAAACACCCCTGTCATCCTTCAAAGAAAAATAGCAATGCCCACTGGAATGCTCCTTCCAGTCCCGGATCTGGGCGCGCACAATGAATCGTGCAGGCAGCCGATCTGAAATCGCCGCCTTGACCAGTGCATTGACCTGGGAAACAGTATATGTTTTGAGTCTGGATTCCATGGGAATAGTTTTAAGTGTTAAGTTTTTGGTGTTAAGTGTTAAGTAAACAGCATGGGCGAAAGCCCATTCAACAGACCTAACACCTAATACCTAAAACCTAAAACCAGTTTTTTACTCCACCCTCTTTCGATACAACCGGGTCTGGAGCGAATTCTGCCAAGCAGTCCAGTTTACGTCACTGAGTTCTTTTTCTACCAGGTTATTGACCTGGTTCATTTTGGCGTCGAGGTTGTCAATGTAATTGACCATAAAGGCCTCTGCCATGGCAGGCAGCTTGGGAGAACCAAACTCATGCGTACCGTGGTGCGCCAGCACAATATGACAGAGTGCATCAACCATCTCCTGCTCAATCGTCTGGCCCTTGGCTCGGAGTGCGTCGGCTTTTTGCTGAATCCAGATGGTACATTTCACAATATGACCCACGAGCTGACCCGCGTCAGTATAGGAAAACGCCATATCACAGGCAAGTTCTTCGGTCTTGCCCATGTCATGCAGAAAAATGGCAGTGAGCACCAGGTCCTTCTGGATGTGGGGGTACAGCGGAAAAATCGAAACTGCGACCCGCATCATATTATGGGTGTGCTCCAACAGACCACCCAAATAATCGTGGTGCATCTTCACCGCAGCCGGGCTCTTACAGAACTTGGCCATACGCACCTCATCAGCGGTAAATTCGGCGACCAAGGCCTTGAGCCCCGGACTCTTGATCTGGTCAAGCATGGCCAGGACTTCCTTGTACATCTGAGGCACATCCTGTTTGGTGCGTGGCAGGAAATCGTCCAGATCCACCTCTTCAGTAGGCACCACGCTAACGCTGTTGATCACGACCTGCATGTTGTTTTGATACATCTCGCTTCGGCCTCGGATATGGACAAATCCAGGCTTGGGCAAAGAGAGATACACGGCCTCAGTGGCCTGCCACATACGTCCATTGACCTGACCTGTGCGGTCGCACACGTACATGGCAATATAGTAATCCCCCTTGGCAGTACTGCGTAAAATCGGGTCCTTGACCAAAAACACACTGTCAATGGGCTGCCCGGCTTGAAGCTGATTCACATATGTATGTGCCATTATTGTCTCCAAATTTCATTTAAATTGACCGATCATCATAGTCGCAGAGAAAGAAAGGGGCAAGGGGAAATAGAATGGAGTGCAGTTAGGAGGTTGGGGAAAGCAAAATGGAAGTCTCTAGCCCAGGGACGCGTTTCAGCGAAAATTCAGCATCACCCTTAATGTGGCATCGCCTGGGCCTTGGAGACAAAGTTGGCATGCGTGAGAAGTCTGGAAAGGAAACGACTTCTCACACACGCTCTTCCAATCACTGCAAAGTTGCGAAAAAAGGGTAGGTTTAATTTTGGTTATGTGCCCTTTGGGTGAAGGGCTTCGTTATGTCGTATTTGGTTTTCAGTGTTCAGTTCTCAGTTTTAAGTGGGTTGAATAGGCTTTTGCCCTTTTTCAAGTTCTTAGTTATTAGTTCTCAGTTTTAAGTTGGCTGAATGGGCTTTCGCCCATGCTGCTTAATCGGCTTCAGTCTGTCTTTCTAGTTTTCAGTATTCGGTGTTTCGTCCTAGGTTCTATAAAAAATGCCATCCATGGCCCGACCTCTGTAGACAATGACGAAATCCAGGACTGCGCGCAACAGAAGATTTAAATATTTTTGAAAATAGGGTGAGGACTTGTATGCACATGGCTTCCCTGATAGACTCATAAAAACAGTTTTAAGTGTTTGGTTTTGAGTTTTAGGTATCTGGATGGGCTTGTTTCTATGCCTTCTAAAGGTCTGAAAAAGGAGTCGTTTTCATGTTGATTGTTCATGTTCATGTACAGGTAAAGCCTGACAAAATAGAGGCTTTTAACGCTGCCAGCCTCAAAAATGCGGCACAAAGTATCAAGGAGCCTGGCATTGCTTGCTTTGATGTGCTCCAGGATCTATCTGACCCAACCCGCTTTCTGCTGATTGAGATTTACAGAACCCCGGAAGACCCAGCCAAGCACAAAGAAACTACCCATTACAAAACCTGGCGTGATACGGTCGAAAACATGATGGCTGAGCCAAGAACCAGTGTAAAGTATAGAGCAGTAACCAGTGTTCAGTAGGCAGTTTTCAGTAAAAGCATGGGCGAAAGCCCATTCAAAGTACTTAACACCTAAAACGAAACACTAAACACTTAACACTTAACACCTAAAACGAAACACTAAACACTTAAAACTAAACACTGCTCCAAAGGAGCCCATATGCAGTTTGAATTTGCCACATCCAATCGAATTATTTTTGGTCAGGGAGTCCTTTCTGAGGTGCCCCCCATTGCCCAGACACTGGGCACCAAGGCTTTTATCGTCACTGGACGTTCTTTGGAACGGATTACACCGTTACTCACACAACTTGAAAGTTGCGTGCCAGCATATGCCTGTTTTCAGGTACCTGGGGAGCCTTCCATTGATCTGGTGGCTGAGGCCGTTAAATCGGCCAGAAACGAACAATGTGACCTGGTGATTGCCATGGGCGGCGGTAGCGCTATAGATGTGGGCAAAGCCGTGGCCGCCATGCTAACCAATGAAGGCGACTTGCTCACATATCTGGAGGTCGTGGGCCAGGGCAAACCCATTACCCATCATCCCGTACCCATGATTGCCATCCCCACCACAGCCGGTACAGGAGCAGAGGTGACTCGAAACGCCGTTCTTTCAGTCCCTGAACACCGGCGCAAAGTCAGCATGCGCCACCCCTGGATGCTCCCGGACGTAGCTGTGATTGATCCAGAGCTCACCTATCACCTGCCTCCGAACCTCACAGCGACCACAGGCCTTGACGCAATGACCCAACTTATTGAGCCCTTTGTATCCGGTCATAACAATCCCCTGACAGATGGTCTGTGCAAAGAAGGCATTCAGAGGGCTGCACGCTCTCTGAAAATCGCTTATTTTGATGGTGTAAACCGTCAGGCCAGAGAAGACATGGCCATTGCCAGCCTCTTTGGCGGTCTGGCCCTGGCCAATGCCAAGCTGGGTGCTGTCCATGGTTTTGCGGGTCCCATCGGCGGTCTGACCAATGCGCCGCATGGCGCCGTGTGCGGACGCCTACTCCCCCTGGTCATGAACGCCAATATCAAAGCCCTTCAAAGCAGATCGCCAGACTCACCAGCCCTGGCGCGTTATCAGCAACTCGCCCCCCTGATCACGGGCAATGCCCAGGCCAATGCAGGAGATGCCGTGGCCTGGATTCAGGACCTCTGCAACAGCATGAAAATACCCGCGCTCAAACAACTGGGCCTCACCACCTCGCTCATCCCAGAAGTCGCCGAACAATCGCGTAACTCAAGCAGTATGAAAGGCAATCCCATAGAACTTGGACGCGAGGAACTGGAAGTCATCCTGCTCAAGGGACTGTAAGGGGGCACTGGTCAAAAAAGGGATGGGCATCTCGCTCTTCCCGCAGGCCGGTATTGCCGTAGGACTGGTTTTTGTGGTAGAAAGCATCCCAGAATTTGCCCCCTTCGCCAAAACCGTCACAGCCATCGTCCTGGGTTCCGTGGTCATTTATGAGGTGATCGGCCCCATCTTGACGAATCTTGGCATTCGCATGAGTGGAGAGGTGAACAAAAATCAGGCCCGTCTCCTGGAATTTCTTCAGGAATAATTTATCCCTGTGGGACTGCAAGAGACGGACAAATGGCGTGTCCTGGCCGAAATGAGCGCCTTTATGCACCGGGTACATGGAGTCCGGAAGATTAATCTCGACGATCTCATCCAGTCTATTGTCACACGCGAAAAACAGATGAGCACGGGCATCGGCGAAGGAATTGCTGTGCCTCATGCCCGCATTGAAGGCGGCCCAGAAATCCGGGGTGTCATTGGGATTTCACGGGACGGCATAAACTTCGAGTCTGCAGACAAAAACCCTGTACCTCTTATTGTTCTGATAGCCACGCCCGAAGCGCACTACGAACAGCACCTCCAGATACTGGCTGCCATTGCCAAGATCTTTGGCCAAAACCCAGAGCTGATGCAACAGATCCTGAGGGCCAAGAATGCGGCTGAGGTCCACGAGATCCTGCAATCCGGTGATGTCGACGCTGTCAACGTGTATCTCGATTGACCGACTGCTTATTATTCAAGCAGTTGTATTGTGTGCAACTGAAAAAGAACACACATAAGATGGAGAGATTCTTGATTGTTTTTGAATAATCCACAGACTCGTTCCTTATTAAGTGAATAAGGAAAATAGTACCACGAAGTTACCATGATACCAAGTCATAAACACATGGGATGGGCTCTAATGGTTATGATACGCGACACACCGATCATTGGCATCATACACATACTCCTGCTTCAGAGGACATGTAGGCACACCGTTCTTGAAAAAGTCATTAACATCAGCCATGCTGGTCAAATCGGCAGGCCAACGACCGTTGTTCGTATAATACAGCACGATCTGAGAATTGATCAGGTCAACAGTCGTCTTGCATGTGCCAATTCTTGCCTTTGTGGCACTTTCACCTATTTTGGGTGCAGCCACAAATGACAAAATAAACAAAACCAGCACAACCATGATTGATTCTAACAGTGTAAATGCCTTCTTGCTCTTACACATTCTATATTCCTTGACAGAACTTTTCTTCCTCTATCTTTCTCGTCATCACAAACTTCACACTTAATTAGAAAATGAAGTTTTGCAGACTTCAAGAACCTGGAACCTAGGACCGAGAACTCAGCACGCAGAATGCGTTTGAATCTTAATCTGCACAAAATTAGTTAATCCGGCAGCATTTATGGAAGCTTTGTCAAGACATGAACGTCTCCTTGATGCCAGTTCCCGTCCGACGATGGAAAAGTTCAGTCAAGACTATACATGTTGTGACCACATATCCGTATGGCGTTTTATGGCATGGAGAAGAGTGAACGACCATGCCCAGAGGACATGGTATTGATTTGCCCCTGAAAGGGGCTTTAGAATAGTCGTCATTGCGAACAACGTGAAGCAATCTTCTATTGTTCCAAAATCATTCGCTACGGATTAAGCACGGGTCGGTATTTCAAGGCTATTGAGTTTTTGATACATTGATAAACAATGGAAGATCGCTTCGTACCTCGCGATGACAGCTAGTTTCATATCAATTGGCAGAGCCTATCGATTCTGACCATGCCCACAGGACATGGTTTTACTGGCGAAAGAAATCTCGTTTTCTTGACTCAGCCATCAAGGCTTGGGTAAATGCAGACTCCTTGCCCACCTCATCTGTCCATTCTCTAATTAGACGATTTGCAGCTCTCTCCAAATCATAACGCCAGTCTTTTGAACCAAAATCTTGCTGATCAGATGCCGCCTGGATCAAGTCCATGAAATGTGTCGCCAAAGATTGATTCTGAACATCATAAGGTCCGGTGGGAAATGCCTCAGAGTCAATCGCTTCGCCTGAAAGCCCCAGGTAACTTGCCTTGGCTTGACGAATCTCAGCCAGTTTTTTCGCAGCCGTTTTTCTGTGCTTGAAGTGAGCCGTGATCTCACCCTTTACAAACCAAGGAATCACATAAGGATCTTCTCTGGCCATCACTTCAAACAAACCACAATGAGAGTCGTCCCAGGTGATGTCTGTCCTCAGCATAATGAGGAGACTTGGGTAATCCTGCTCAAAATCATTGGGCAATTTGGCGAGACGGTATGCACGTATGGCAAAGGCCTGCTCTGATTCATCCCAGGTAAAGGGCTCCAGAAGCGCATCTGGAATTGCGAGCCCCGCCGCAGGCGTTTTTGTTTTAAATCCACTTTCAAGGACTTGCCGAAACCTGATCTCAGGAGTCACGTCAAATTCAATGCCAAAACCTGACTGATACATGTGATAGCGAAACATAGCATAGATCGCCAACCGTCGAAGTCCCTTGTCCTGAACAGCCTTGTCTGGGTGCTGTGCCAATATCCATGCCGCATATACAGCGCGTTGCGCATTGTCACTATCCAATAGAGGCTCCAGATGCATCAATGCACTGGAACTCGAACAGGTCGCCAAGAGCCGTAAGATATCTTCTTTTGAAGGATCATCCTCCTTCAAATGCGTGAGAACCAGAGTTTCTCTCTGACTTCGCTCCTGGTCACTGAGGCATGGAATCAAGCCTAGATAACGTACTGAACTTCTTACGCGTTTCACAGTTCGCTCATTCAAGCCCTCATAGAGCACATGGAGGGCCAAGTCGCGGTTTCCACCAAACATGGCTGATACACGGGCACCTGCAAGACGAACCAATACAGGCACCTCCCGGGTCAATAGTTGATCAGTCAACAGACCACTTCCAGGCAATGCATACTCTCCACAGGCATCCAATATGGATTGCATGGCCAAAATCTCATTGGGTCTCACTGGACGAAGTGCCGTCATGCGTTTCAATGCATCGTAAATATCTTGTGTAAAACGCTTTTGAGTGTCCTTACAGACCATCTTTATGTAGTGTTCCATTGCCACGAGATCACTCTCGTCTTGCATGAGATCCTTGATCGCCTCCACATTCGCATTATCCAATCGGATTGACTTAGCCACCACTTGAGAGCCAAAAGCCAGTCGAAATTGATTCAACACATAGCGTTTTCGCCCCTCAGGCATTAAGGACCGGTTTACCGAACGTACAACGTCTTCTTGGTCCCGAGAATTTCTCAGGCGGGCACAGACTTCACTGATAGATGCATCTGTATCCTCGATGGCGATATACATGGCCCAGAGTTGGCTTCGTCCAAACCGTTGAGATTCCGTCTGCATCAAACGCCGGATGATCGGCAAAGCCTCTTTATCCTGCCAAAGCTCCAATACTTTCACCGCCGGAGAAGACCTCTCACTTTCCAGCATCTGGAGAACAAAGGGACGAACCTCCGTTCGATCCAACTGGGAAAGCTTGATCCACCGCTCAGTCCACATGGAGTAGGAACCCTTGCCGCCCATACCTGCTCCTTTTAGAAATGCAATCTGATCCTCTGTTAGAGCATGATGAGTAGGATCGATGGTCGCCAGCACTCGGTATGCATAGGCAGCTTTTCCCCATTGCGTACTCTTGGATAGCTCCTCCAAGACTGGAACAGCTGACATATGACCAAGAGCCTCAAGACGACGCAAAACATAAAACGTATCACTGTCATTTTTCTTGAATATCGGGATCAAAAGTTCCACAGCTTTAGCCTTCTGTCCCAGAGCTTCAGCAATCGTAGCTCGGTCTTTGCGATCAGGAAAACAAACCAAATCATTCAGCGCCCTATGTAAAATTGGCCGCGTTTGCTTGTCCTGGCGACAGGCACACAACGTTAGCAGAGTTGACTCATAAATGATGTGGTTACGATTTCGAGAAATCTTGATGTATTTTTCTCGAACCGCCTCATTGGACTCCAATCCAGACAGGACCTCTAAGCACCCCACTCCAATTCTCTCTTCCTGAGCATCCAGCCCTTCAAAAAGTTGGGGCAGAATGGATTCCCTTCGCTGCTTGAGCCACTGGATTGGCCACTCATTGTACGGGAGAGTGTTGTCTTTCACCCCCAGGGCTTGAATTTTCTCTTGAACCACAACCAGGTCAATCTCAGCAGAAAGATCAACCCCGGCATGAACCACTGGATTTACCCACAAGAACCCGATCACCAGAAACAAACTGAAAACTCCGCATTGCTTCATCCCAAATACTCCCGATCGCTTTTCAAACAACAATTCCATGGAGACCGCTATAACCCAGGTTAAGGAGAAAAGGGCCGTTTTTCTCTGTCTTACTCATGCTTCAAATTTTAAAGGACAAAAAACAGCACCTGCTATCTTTCAGACCAAATAGAAAACCTCAATTTAACGAGAGCGTCGTACAGGTTCCGTTGATGGGACTCAGAAATCAAGGCTTGGGTGAATTCAGAGTCCCTGCCCACCTTGCCAATCCATCCAATGATCACGTAGCGAAACACCTCCAATTGCCTTTCGTGTCTCCGGTCAAAAGGATCTCTGCGGACACCCACTGCCTGTATCAGGTCAAGAATGTGCGCACCCACGCGCTGATTCTGCTGGGGATAGGGTTCTTCAGGGAACCCCTCGGAATCTATAGCATCACCCACCAACCCGCAGTAACTCACTTTGGATCCGGTTATGTTGGCCAGTGTCTGTGCACCCATCTTTCGATTCGGAAAATGAGCCACAATAATGCCCCTGACAGGAAGAGGGACGACATAAGGATCTTCCTTGGCCACGCTCTTAAACAGGGATTCATGAGACCTGTCCCAGGGGGTATGCCCTGGCACTGCCCTCATTAAGGGGAGTGGCGATGGGCCGTGGCGCCAAGAGGAAAGGCGAGTGTATCGATAAGCACGCAAAGCAAAGGCCTGCTCTGATTTATCCCAGGTAAACGGAGTTAGAAGATGTTTCGGTATTGTCAACCGAGGCATTTTTCTATTCGATTGAAACCTCTGAGAACTAATGGTCTGGTGAAAACGAAGATCCGGAGCCACGTCAAAGTCAATGCCCGACCCCGTTTGATACATCATGTGCCGAAATAGAGCATAGATGGCCAACCGCCTCATGGCCTTGTCTTGAATGGCTTGATCCGTCTTGTGCTGAGCCAGTATCCAGGCCGCATGGACAGCACGCTGTACATCTTGACCGTCCAGTAGAGGACTGAGACGCTTTGTCGTTTTGGACCCTGAGCAGGTCGCCAAAAGACGCAAAACCAGCCCTTCTTTGGGTTTGCCCAAATGGGAAAGTATGAGCAGTTCTCTCTGGCCACGTTCCTGCTCGTTGAGACAAGGAACCAGAGCCAGATAATGAACCGAAGCCTTGCACCGCTCCACATCTACTGCATTGACAGCATCGTGGAGTAGTTTGAGCCCCAAGGTTCGATCTCCACCAAACATGGCAGAGACCCGAGCGGCTGCCAGACGAATAGGCACAGAGACCTTTTCGGTTAGTAGTTGATTTGTCAATAAACCGCTATTCGGCAAGGCATACTCAGCACAAGCATTCAATATGGATTGCATGGCCACATCCAGGTTGACTGGACGCAGTACTGCAGTCCGCTCCAGGGCATTGGAAACCTCTTGCCCAAAACGTCTCTGCGGATCCTGACATGCCAACCGGGCATAGCGCCCCAGTGCCACAACGTCTGTTTCACTGCGCATTAGGTCCTGAATCATCGCCACCTCATCTTCATTGCCCATACACAGAGACTTGGCAACTGTTTCAGCGCCAAGCACAGTGCGGCACCGATTGAGTAGATAGTATTTTCGTTCCCTGGACATGGGAGACCGACTCACTGAACCTACAAGGGCTCTTTGATCCCCTGACCTGGCAAGCATGGCACATACATCATCGATCGAAGCGTCAGATTCGTCAATCAGAAGATACGCCGCATAAGACTCTCCACGCCGCCAATTTGAACTCCTTTGAGCCCGACTGAGGATTTGCGGCAGAGCGTCAACATCTCTCCAAACCTGCAAGATTTCCAGAGCTGCCTGAGGCTGATCACTGTTTAACATCTGCAAAACATAGGATCGTATTTCTTGTCGCGGTAGTTCAGCCAGCTTGCCCCATCGTGTGGTTAAACGAGAGGAGGTTTCCTTAAATCGCCGACGCGCCTCTGTGAGGAATTGGATCTGCCCTTCTGTCAACCCATGATGTGCCGGGTCAAGCTGATCCAGAATCAGATACGCTTTGGAGGCCAAATCCCACCGGACGTCATGACTTATCTTCTTTAAGGCTGGCACAGCCGACATGTCTCCGATGTCTTCAAGCCGACGCATAATACGGAGGATGTCATAATCGTCCAGTTTTTGTGTGAGCAAGGGAGCCAGCAAGGCCACGGCCTTTGCCTTCAATCCCAGGGCCTCAGCAATCGTTGCACGATCTTTGGGATCAGAAAACCTGGCCGTATCAGGCAACGCCCTGGTAAAAAATGGACGTGCTTTCTGGTCCTGGGCATAGGCACACAAAGCCAGCATGGTTTGGCAATGAATGATATGATTCCGATTTTCAGCAATCTCAACGAGTTTGTCTCTAATCAAGTCATGGGGGGCCATGCCTGACAAGACTTTCAAACACCCGAGACCTATTCTCTCTTGCTCAGCGTCCAGGCCCTCAAGAAGCTGTGCCAGAATAGTCTCTCTATGCTGCTTGAGCCACTGCACTGGCCGCTCATTGTTGCGGTAGGTATGGTCTTCCAGTCCAAGTGAATTAATTTTCTCTTGAACCACAACCAGATCAATCTCGGCAGAAAGATTGACATCGGCATGAACCGCTGGAATTACCCACAAGAAACAAACCACCAAAAACAAACTGAAAACTCCGCACTGCTTCATCCTGAACACTCCCTATTGCTTTTCACATAGTGATGTCTCGATATGATCACTATAAAGCGGGCCCGAGAGTATAATCAAGTGAAATACCCACTAAAACTAACACTTTTAACAATCAGGACCAGCCCTTTGCGTGCTGGGGGATCTTGCCTGGAGAAAAATCAGGCATATCTGTTTTATGGCTTCTCATTTTGACCGAACCATTTGAGAAGGAGCTTTTTTCGATCGGTGGGCTGAGTTGAAGGCGTGTGGTCATTGGGATCAGGGCCGTGCTCTACACTCCAACCGTCCCACTCTCGATAGGCGTGGTAGGACCAATCCCAGCCATATTCTTCGAATAGTTCTATGGCGGCCTTGAGATACTGGTAGGCACTGTCACCCGGTGCCCAGCGGATGGCACTGAATTCACCCGCATAGATGTGGACATTGTAGGCAAGCTGGAACTCCCTGACCGGTTTGAGATGGTCGCGCAGCGTGTTCTTGTCACACCATTGGCCATTGATCTTGCCAGGAAATGAAATGCCAGTGACTGCATTGGACACACCCTGGTGCGTAAATGCATGCGGAAAGTACATGTGGGTCTGGTAGATCACGTTGGGCACATCCACTGTATCCAAATCACGAAATCCATCTGCTGAATCCCACTTGGCTGCGGCAATGACAATGGCCCGATTGGGATCAATCGCGCGGATGGCACGGGCTGCACGCACCTGCGTACCCAGCCAGTCTGGCACGCCGGAAGGGCTGGGTTTGTTCTGCACAGGCTCATTGATCAGATCATACGCCCAGATGGCAGGATGCCCCCTATACCGACGGGCCATCTGTTCCCACAGGGCCACAAATTTGTCCTGATACAGAGGTTCGTGAAAGATGGCTAGATCACTGTTCTCATAACGTCCCCCAGGTGGTGAGTGCATGTCAATGACCACCTTGATGCCAAACTTTTCGCAGGCGTCCAGGACAAGATCCAGGTCTGACAATTCTTTGGTAAACCATTGATCATATTCTTCCAGATCCCGCTCCGTGCCAACTTGCCCCCAGTTGCGCGTGATCTGCCACCGGATCAGATTGGCATGCCACTCCTGGCCCAACACACGGAGATCCTCTTTTGAAAAGGCATTGGGCGACATCACGCCGCGTAAACGCGGCAGATCGTGCCCTCGAAACACAGGGCCGGGATTGTCAAGCGGGGCAGGCCTGGGCTTGCGTGGTAGAGATAGGACAGTAACACACACCTCGTCAAACCAGACAGAGCCACTGCTACCCTGTAAACCAAGATTCAATTGGGCATTTTTCACATCATCCGGCAAACGCACAGAAAAACTCAATGTCTTCCAATCAAACGTGCCATACACATCATTCTCATTGAGCCAGACTGGCCCACTGGACAATGCGTCATAATGCAGCATATACTTCACCCCCAGGTAAGACTGCGCAGGACGAGTCACATTCAAAGCCTTGACCCGGCATTGAAAAAGAAGTTCACACCCTGCCCACGGCTTAAGCGTCAGAGGCTTGCTGATCATATGAGTGTCTGATGCCTTATCCGAAGCTGCCTGCACCGACAGCGTCACTGATTCGGAACTCTGTATCCATCGAGCATATGGCGCATTGGACCACAGAGCCTGCTCAGTCTGGGCGGCAAAATCTGTTTGAAACACCACATCCCCCGGTTCAACAGGCCAGGCCTGGTTTATACAGCCAACTGTCACACACAAAACCCAAAGAAAACGCACCCATTCACGCGGTTTTCTGGCCATAACAAAACTCCTTACCTAGCTGAAAACAACAAGGGTCTGTAAAAAAACAAAGCCGATTGGCCCTGATCAGACCCCATTAAATCAGGAAATCCCACAAATACACGAAAAAAACTGTAATCCGTGTCTTAAAAGAAGTTCTTCGTTCTTAGTTATTCGTTCTTAGTTTCAATCCGTGAAATCCGTATCAAAAGACAGCTCTCAGTTGTCAGCCTTCTCAGCACCCTGGGCGCTTTGCTTATTGAATCGCTCTGCAATGCTGGTTGAATAGACCCCTCGGTTCCTCGGGGACAAGTCGGTTTACAGGGTCAAAAAAAGATGAAACAAGAACGCTTTAGTCCTTCTTCATTTAGAATCCTTCGAAAAGTCCAAATGATCCATATCGGGCCGGGGTTTTTGATGCGATAAGGTTTGGTTGCGGCCAAAGGCTGCGTCATGCTACTCAGTGGGTGAAAAAAAACTTGAGGCCCTCCCGAAACAGACTGGACTGGGCAAACACCCGTGATAGAATGAATGTAATAGTTGCAGTTGTTGTCGGAGACAAAACCGATGGGCTCGCAGAAAACACAGACAACGAAACGGCCATCACTATGGCTGCTTGGATTGGGTGTGTGGCTCCTGTTTATGATCGTTCAGGAACATACCAGAGTATCCTCACCCAAACAAACCCGGGACTACCCTGTTTTGCCCGAACTGGTGGCTGCCCAGGTGTCAAATCCCAATCATGCCCCTGGCCCTGCACAGAACAAACCGCATCCCGCTTTTGACGAACGTGAACAGGAAAGGCAGGAAATGGTCAATACACAAATCAAGCTCAGAGGCATTACAGACCCGAATGTTCTGGCAGCCATGCATACAGTCCCCAGGCACGCCTTTGTCCTGCCGCAATATCAAGACCAGGCGTATGCAGACCACCCGTTGCCCATTGACCACAACCAGACCATCAGCCAACCCTATATCGTGGCCTTTATGACGGCGGCCCTGGCCCTTGAGCCCAATGACCGAGTCCTTGAGATCGGCACGGGCTCCGGCTATCAGGCCGCTGTGTGTTGCGAGATCGCCAAGGAGGTATACAGCATTGAAATCGTCACCCCCCTGGCTCAATCGGCGGCGAAGCGTCTGAAGGATCTGGCCTACAGAAATGTCCATGTCAAGGCTGGCGACGGCTTTTTCGGCTGGCCGGAACATGCCCCATTTGATGCCATCATCGGCACGGCCGCAGCAGAGCGTATACCGCCCCCATTATTGGAGCAGCTCAAGCCCAACGGACGCATGATACTGCCGAAGGAGGACGAGGCCGGTTTTCAATATCTGATCCTGATCACCAAGGATTCAGAGGGTGCACTTCATAAAAAGACCATCTTACCGGTTCGGTTTGTCCCCATGACCGGCAAAGTCAAACAGTCATAATAAATATCCACCCCCAGAGGCAGCCTTTTTTATGGCCTTATTTATTTGACCATAAAGACGCCGCCCTCACAAGTGAGGGCGGCATTAAAGGCAAGTCACCGTTTTGTG
>CAZBTJ010000097.1:16014-21642 GCA_964494325.1 uncultured Pirellulales bacterium | reverse complement strand
TTTGAAGATCAAACGAACTGAGGCTTATACTATTGGTATTAGATGTCGCAGAAGGTGCCACACCCGCAATCACGTCATTGGCATCTGTACTGGCATAGACAGTGCTCTGAGCTGCTTCGCGGCCTGCACGCCAAGATACCACATCGTCAGGACGAACACCCGTTGCGTCAGAAACAGGCACTGGTGTCCGCGCTGCTGCAGGAATCACATTGAACTGCACTTCACTGAGGCTGTAAGACGGCATGACATCGCCCCAGTTGCTTTGAATATTCAAGCGAACCATCTTGGCAGCCACACCACCAAAGTCGATGGTATCAGGCTGATCGTAACTGGGTAAGCCTGGTGCTCGACTGAACTCATTGACGTCTACCAATATATCCCAGGTTTCACCCTCTGCAGAATAGGCAATCTCAACACCCTTGACACCATAGCCCAGGAAGGCTTCTGCTGCACTGTTGGAATTCCAGACGGTCATGGTATCCAGCTTTTTGATCCCATCAAATTCGAATTGAATCCAGGGATCAGGATCAGCCATTTGTGTGAACCACATGGTCTCAGGCTCTGTGGCATGAACACCATTCTCGTCAAGGCCAGAGCCATCTGTCGTGGTGGCAGGTGACGAAAACTCATTAGAAGAACTCGATCCTGTTACATTGACGTCCGAAGCGGGGATCTGTACTGCGTAGGGCTCGGCTGTGAAGCTCCATATCTTACCCTTGAAAACAGTCTTGTCCGCGGTATCATTGACTTCATCCACACGCCAGTAGTATGTTTGACCGAATTCAAGACGACCTGGGTCAAATGAATTGACGTCCAATGTGGCTGTGGGTGTGGTGCCACTTTCGATATCTTCAAAACTGGTGCCAAAGTACACATTATGTGTGCCATCAAAAACGCCGGGGGCCCAGGTCAGCATGCTATCACGCGGTACGTCAACTGCTGCAGGAGCTGGCACAGGACCATCCGCGCCGCTCAAGCTCATCTGATATGACTGGATCTTTATGTCATCGTAGAATACGGACGAGGCACCATTCCCAAACAGGTCAATGGCCCCGATGGTTCCGTGATTGGTGCTATCCCACACGTGAGTGGAGATCAAAATCTCATCGTAGTACTTATCAATAGTATTTTCATCCAGATCGATCACGCATTTTATGGTGATCCATTGGTCATAAAGGATGTCTGCCGAAGCACTGGTATCCTGTGGAACGGTGATTGCTCCCGTACCCAAATTGAACTGAGTTTCTGAAGACCAAACCTTTTCGGCATTGGCACCGTCGTTGTAAGTGTTCAGCAGGATAAACCAGCTCACACCAGTCGTACCAGAGGGGATGTACTGCACTGCGGAAAGTACCCATTTTCCGCCAGCTATATCGTACTCATGTACCAGGTCGGCATCCCCGATGATTTCAAGTGAATTCGATCCGCTATAGGCTTGTGCATCGGATACCGGAGAGCCAGCCCCGGCTGTGTCATCCCAACCATGCCAACCATCGACGTCATTCAGAAACTCGCCTGCAGCATAGGATTCAAAATCATCCCAGAATGCCTGGCCTGACGCAATCGAGCCCACGCTCAGAATCGCTAGAATCATTATCAAATGCTTAACCTGTCTCATTTTCACACCCTTTCCACAAAATATTTGCCAAAACCTTCATTATCTGACGCAAGAGCGTGTTATGCCATTGCTCTCAGATCTTTTCTAGATACGTAAAATGATTTGCACTATGGGTTCTCAATAAACCTGCCCGTCGAATATGAAGAGAACAATAAGCATTCCTTTGGTATGGCGTGTACGCGACAAAGGAGCCATTCAAGTTGCCCTGCGGAATCGCTTTGGTTATGCCAGCCAAAGGGACTCCAAACTTCCAGATATCAATATAACCCAAATTAACATCAGATATTGCTCATAGTAGCAAAACCAACCACGAGTTCCTATCGGAAAATTTATATTTCGAGGGCAAAACGCTGAGCTTGACCCTATAAGAAATACGCTTCTGGTTGTATCTGGAACATTAAGCAATATGATCAGATGTTCAATACGGTAGAAAGTACACCTATTAATTGCTAGTGTAACATTAATATAGAGCAACAGAACAAGTGGGAACAAGCCCCTAAAACTGAGGGGTTTCATGAGGATTATGCCCTATAGTTTGGACTTCTCTATTCCCTTTCCCTTGGGGATTCCCATGGCGTAAAATCAACGGAAAAAGCGGCCTTGGACTAGCCAAGGCCGCTTGATCTGTCCTCTATAGAACGTCTAACTCAGTTGATAACGACAGGATTATAAACCTGAAATCTCCTGAGCAGACAAGGCGCGGTAGTAGATACGCACATCGTCAATAAGACCTTTCCAATAACGATCAGTATATTCGCTATACTGTATACCGATATGAGCGTGTTGACCGCTATCGGTCAAGTCGACAGACCCTTCTGCGGCTTGTTTCACACCGTCAATATACAGGGATGAGGTGCCGTCATCCACCACACCGGCCACATGATGCCACTCGGTGTCCGTGTAGGTTGTGTCACTGCTGGCGTCAAAGCCCGCGATGACACCTTTGCCATCATCGACCCACAAACGGAAAACGTTGGAACTGTGCCTGACCAATGAAAAGCCTCGGTACGGCGAGGGTCTTAGTTTACCGGCAATACCCAGGTAAGCTCCAGCATTACCTGCATTCATCTTGACCCAGGCTGAAATGGTTACAGAGCCAGACAGTTGCAGGCTACCGCTAGTTTCGATGTGAACTTGATTGCTGCCACTAAATTCCAGAGCATTGCCCTGCAAGCCGGTGGCCCATTCAGTGCCAGTCATGTCTACCAAGGTACCATCGTTGCCGTATCCACTGCTGTCAGCAGCGATCAGGCCTTCGGTTTCATCAAGTGTCCAATGTGCCACCAGACTCTTGTCACCGCCAGCAGGAGGTCCCACGACGGGTGGGGCTATCCGGTACAATTTAATGTTGTCAAGGTAGACTAGGCCTGAACCATTACCTTCAACACCAATGCTGAGCGAGGTTACATTGGTTACATTGGCACCTGAAGCAGCAAGATCAATATTCCATTGCTGCCAAATGGGTATCACCAAGTCACCGTCATACATCACCTTGGTGTTATTAATCTTCACATACAGCTGACCAGCTGTCGGATTGCTCAGACTGCCACGGAGCCATAGAACCAGTGTCGTAACATTGCCTGCAGTCCAATCCTGAGATACAGCAAACGTACGATCAATTTGTGCGCCGCTACCAGCATTGTTGTAATAGAATGGCAGTGATTGGCTGCCAGCTGTCTCCATGATATCACCGTTGTAGTAAGGACTGCTCACACTCCAGATGTCATGGCCAACACCAGCACCTGTGCCATTTCCACTGTGTCCAGCAGGGAAGAATTCGTCTGCAGAGAAGCCAAATCCATCAATCCAGGCTTGGAACGGACGATCAGGTGAGTCATTGGTGTAGTCTTCAAAATCGTCTACGACCACTGCGTCAGCTACTGTCAGACTCCAGACAGGACCTGCCCAGGTAGAGATAGCCTCTGCTTCGTTGACCTCATCCACACGCCAGTAATAGAGCTGGCCCAATTGAGTATCAAAGGCGCCAAGCGAAATACTGTTGGTATTGGATGTCGCAGAAGCGGCTGAACCATTGGCCACTTCATTGGGATCGGCACTGAGATACACAATGCTTTGAGCTGCTTCACGACCTGCACGCCAAGACAGCACAGCCTCAGGTGCAGTGCCTGTTGAGTCAGAGGCAGGCACTGGCATACGCGCTGCTGCAGGAATCACATTAAACTGAACTTCACTCAGGCTGTAAGACGGCATGACATCGCCCCAGTTGCTTTGAATGTTCAGACGAACCATCTTGGCAGCCACACCACCAAAGTCGATGGTATCAGGCTGATCGTACGTGGCCAAACCTGGTGCCCGGTTGAACTCATTGGCGTCTGCCAATACATCCCAGGTTTCACCATCCGTTGAATAGGCAATCTCAACACCCTTGACACCATAGCCCAAGAAGGCTTCTGCTGCACTGTTGGAGTTCCAGACCTTCATGGTATCCAGCTTTTTCACGGCATTAAATTCATATTGAATCCATGGATCAGGATCAGCCATTTGCGTAAACCACATGGTCTCAGGCTCGGTGGCATGAACACCATTTTCGTCAAGGCCAGAACCATCTGTCGTGGTGGCAGGCGAAGAGAACTCATTGGAAGCGCTGGATCCTGTCACATTCACATCAGCAGCGAGAATCTGAATGGCATAGGGCTCGGCTGTGAAGCTCCAGATATCACCCTTGAAAACAGTCCTGTCAGGTGCGTCATTGACTTCATCCACGCGCCAGTAGTATATTTGACTGAATTCAAGACGACCTGGGTCAAATGAATTGACGTCGACTGTGGCTGTTGGAGCTGTCGCACTTTCTACGTCTTCATAACTAGTGCCTAAGTACACATTATGGGTTGCAGCAAAAGGACCTGGTTTCCAGGCCAACGTACCGTTGATGCGCAAGGCATCATCGCTTCCGTTGGCGGGGCTGGGATCATCAGCGCTATTCAGGCTTATAACATACGATGCATACGTATGCACCTCAAGGTTATCATAATAGATCGAGGAAGCACCATCGGCGAACAGATCAATGGCTTGAAACGTTGTATGGTTATTGTCATCCCAGTCATGTGTGGCAAATAATTCACCGTTGTAGTACTCTTCGACAGTGTTCAAGTCGAGATCGATAATCGCTTTTACCTCAACCCACTGGTCATAAGTAATATTTGCTGAGGCATCGGCATCATAGTAAGAGGTGATTGCCCCAGTATCAAAATTGAAACTTGTCTGTACGGACCAGTCTAAACTGTTCGGATACTGGTTCAGCAAGATGAGCGAAGATGTGCCTGTGGCACCTGAGGGAATGTACTGCCTGATTTTAAGAACCCATTTCCCCCCGGAGACATCAAACACTCGCACCAGGTCAGCAGCGGGCACAATATCAATTGATTTTGTGCCGCTGTACGCCTGTGCTGTTGAGACAGGGGCACCAGCGGCGACAGCACCTTCCCAGCCTTCCCAGCTTCCTTTGTCATGAATTTGCCCCACATCATAGGATTCAAAATCATCCCAAACTGCTTGGCCTGACGCGATCGAGCCAATGCTCACAATCGCTAGAAACATCATGAAGAACTTAACACATCTCATCTTATACCCTTTCCAAAAAATAAATTTGTAAAAGCTTCATCAATTGACGGTAGAAAGTCAAATTTGTGGCTCTCAGATGTTCTTAAAACGCATGAATTTGGTTTGCACTAGGATTATTCATAATAACAGATTCATTCGTATATTCCCATTCTAACTTTCATCTTTTAAGAATGGAACAATGAACAGGGCAAGTTTGAGCAGGTGCTGGAGTAAATCGGAGGTTAGTGACCTCTATGACGAGGCTACCCTCTCTAAACCTATATGATTACTATATATACATTCAAATACCAAGCGATACCAGCCAAAGGCAGGCCCCCTATCTGGACTGTTTGCGACCTCATTTCATCAGTGCAGACCTTTACTCCAGCTTGACCCAATAGGCCCTGTTTGGTAAACTGCGAGGCTCGATAGTTAAAATAAACTTAATT
>CAZBTJ010000097.1:0-16004 GCA_964494325.1 uncultured Pirellulales bacterium | reverse complement strand
ATGAGGTTTTACGTGGCAAAGTATTTTGAAATAAGGTGGCACGGACGTGGCGGTCAGGGCACTGTGACCGGCGCAAAATCGCTGGCTGAGGCAGTTCAGGGCACGGGTAAATGTGTCTCTGCATTTCCTGAATATGGGCCTGAGCGGCGAGGTGCGCCTGTAAGAGCGTTTGATCGCTTTTCAGATCAAAGAATTCGCATCCACACGCCTGTGTCTGAGCCTGACGTGGTCATGATTGTGGATCCCACACTCATGGGCAATAAAGGGCTGGTTGAGGGCATGTCGGAAACAACGATCTTTGTTGTAAATACAGAAAAAGACCCCGTTCAGGTCAAGGCAGAGCTTGGGCTCACGTGCCAAATATTGCACACCGTGCCCGCCAACAAAATTTCCCACGCCCTGTTCAAGAGAGAAATTCCCAATTCAGCCATGATGGGAGCCTTTGCCAAGGCCTGCCCACAGGTCATTGGACTGGAGGACCTTGTACAGGAGGCCTCTCATATCTTCTCTCATATGCTGGGAGCGGACCTTGTTGAAAAAAACCTGGATGCGATTAGAACTGGCTATGCAGAGGTACAGACCCTATGAGTGATAAATATAAACTAAAAGACTGGGATGAACTGGAACTCGGCGGTGTCATTCCTGAAAGTGGCAATGCCAAGGATTACGAAACAGGCACATGGCGTACATGGCGTCCCGTATGGAAAGAGGAGGCCTGTGTCCACTGCCTCACATGTTGGGTTTTGTGCCCAGAAGATGCTTATAACCTGAAAGACGGGCAAACGGCGAAGGGGAAAGAGCGAAAAGAGATCGATGGGATCAACTACTACCACTGCAAGGGATGCGGTTTGTGTGTAAAAGAGTGCCCGGTAAATAAAAAGGGCGTGAAACAAGCCATTGATTTTATTCGGGAAGAAACGTAATGGAACAGGGTATGAGCAAAACAAGAGCAATCACAGGGAATGGTGCCATGGCCGAGGCCATGCGTCAGATTCATCCTGACGTCGTAGCAGCCTTCCCTATTACACCCTCAACCCAGGTCATTGAAGATTTTGCCCAGTTTGTCGCGGACGGCCAGGTTGAGACGGAATTGATTACCGTGGAGAGTGAACACAGCGCCATGAGTGCCTGCCTTGGTGCTTCGGCTGCTGGTGGCCGTGTTATGACTGCCACCAGTTCAAACGGCTTGGCCCTCATGTGGGAAATGCTGTACATTGCTGCCAGTATGCGTCAGCCGATCCTGTTGACCCTCGTAAATCGTGCCATTTCTGCACCCATTAATATTCACTGCGATCACGGTGATTCCATGGGGGCTCGCGATGCCGGCTGGATTCAACTCTATGCAGAGAACAATCAGGAAGCCTATGACAATATGCTCATGGCGCCCGTTATTGCCGAACATATGAACGTGCGTCTGCCTGTTATGGTGTGCCTGGATGGATTTATAATCTCCCATGCCATTGAAACGATGCAAATTGAGGATGATGACAAGGTCAGGGCTTTCATCGGCGAATACACGCCCTACTACTCGCTCCTGGACACAGAGAAGCCACCGACCTGGGGTGCTTTGGGGCTCAACAACTACTACATCGAGTATAAAAAGGCCCAGCAGGTGGCCATGGAAAATGCACACACAGTGATCCAGGATGTGTCAAAACAATTCGGCGAACTGTTCGGCAGACAGTACGACCTCTTTGAATCTTATCGTCTGGAAGATGCTGAACGCGTGATTGTGGCCATCAACTCTGTGGCCGGCGAAATAAAAGAAGTCATCGACGAATTGCGTGAGAATGGCGAAAAAGTGGGTCTTCTAAAGATCCGCGTGTTCCGGCCCTTCCCCTATTCTGAGATTGCCCAGGCACTGGCTCAGGCCAAGATTATCACCGTGCTGGATCGATCCGCGAGTATGGGTGCCTATGGCCCTCTGTTTACAGAGATTCGAACGGCTCTCTATGACATGCCCTCCCGTCCTATGGTATACAATCGGACCTTTGGTCTTGGCGGCAGGGAACTCTTTTTGGACGATATCAAAGCCATCTTCAGAGAGAGCCAGGAATATCTTCAGGCTGGCAAGATTCAAACAGTCTTTGACTACTTATGTGTAAGGGGAGGATAAGCATGCCAACACTACAAGCAATGGCTCAAAAAGAGAGTGGTTTTTCAGGGGGACACAGGCTCTGTGCTGGTTGCCCTGTGCCTATTATTATAAAGATGCTCACACGTGTCACGGATTACGAGATCGTGGTAGGCTCTGCCACAGGCTGTTTAGAAGTGGCTTCCTCCATTTTTCCCTACTCTGCCTGGAAAGTACCCTGGATGCACACGGCCTTTGAAAATTCAGCCGCGTCAGTCAGTGGGATGGAGGCCATGTACCGTGTGCTCAAGAAAAAGGGCAAGATCGATAAAAATATCAAGTTCGTGGCCACTGGCGGTGACGGCGGAACCTATGACATTGGATTTCAGTCGCTTAGCGGAGCCATGGAACGGGGTCATGACCTGCTCTATATCTGCTATGACAACGGTGCCTACATGAACACCGGTATTCAGCGAAGCGGTGCCACGCCCCTGGGTGCCGCCACCACCACCACACCTGTGGGCGAGATCCTCGCAGGGAAACAACAGCAGCGAAAAGACATCTCCAGAATCATGGTAGCCCACCATCTGCAATATGTGGCTCAGGCCAGTATCCACAATCCCATTGATCTGTCCAACAAAATCAAAAAAGGCCTTGAGCTGGATGGCCCGGCCTTTTTGAATGTGCTCAGCCCCTGTATTCCAGGATGGCGTATCGGTGCGGACATGGCCGTTGAAGTGGCACGCGGTGGTGTTGAAAACTGTTTCTGGCCACTCTATGAAGTCGAAAACGGTCAGTACAAGATCAACTACAAACCCAAAGAGAAGCCACCGATCAAGGATTGGCTCTTGTCACAAGGACGCTTCAAACATTTGAAGAATCCGAAATTTGCCGATTTAATCGACGTTAGCCAGACGCAAATTGACGAACAATGGATCTGGTTGCTGGCCCAAGAAGCGAAAGCTTAATATTAATTGTTGACACAGCACTAAGGTTTCCGGTTTTCTTTGTGGTAATAAAAAAAACGCCACAAGCCTTCTCTGCCATGACAAGTCACACACAGTGCACTATTGGGGTGTACTTTCTTAATTACAGGAAAGCTTGCAGTACGATTTGGCCCAACTTACACCTCTAACCCATAGGCCGGTTATGCCGGACATTGCGACTGACAAAGGATGATCATGGTGTTTTTCTATTGCTTTGTTTTGGCAAGTTTAAGTGCCTGAGTTGTCGTGTAGTATTTGGCGATCATGTTGGGCACTTCCCAGGCTGGCATGGAGTTTTCTTTGAGAAACCCAAGATATTTGTGCATGACCTGGCCAAAATGGGCTTCATGTCCCACGCGATAGGTGTCAGGAATGGTGACAATCCACTTATTTATACCAGCCGATTTTAACACCACACCGGGGTAGTCGGCCTGAAGTGTTTTTGATACGGCCTGACGGATGGCAGGTTCCATGCCGGACGCAAGCGCTTCGATGTAGACGGTGGGTTTTTCATTCCCTGGTTGGCCCTGACGAATCACGAGATTGCTCTTGGTCCCCCGCATGAGGGAGTGATGCGTATCGCCTGTGCCTTCAGGGGCTTCATATCGCCAGGCCACCGAGACCTTGGCACAAATACCTCTGAGCTTGTATGTCATCTCGCCATTGGAGAACACACGGAGTTTGCCATTTTCAACGGCCGACTGAAGATCCGAGGTAAAGGCATCAAGCCGGGTCACATGGTTGAACTGAGCCAGCGATAGATCGGTGGTCCAGCGACGTGCTGCAATCATATCGATATCCTGCTTATAGTCAATGACCTGCTCGGGAAAACAGGCCCATTGAACCAAGTCCACCAAATGGGTGGATACATCGGACAGGGCTTCGCCACGCTGGTCCGGATCAAAGAACCAGGCCGGACGTTTGATGGGTTTGCCTGCCACGGTTTTTGAGAAGTGATGCACACTTTCCTTGGTGATACCAGGGCTGTCGGGCGTACCCGGGTTTAATTGCCCAAAGACCTCTGGGATCTGAGACAAGGCCTTTTGAAGGAGTGTACTGATCTCATATCGCTCCGTCATGACGTCATACAGGAGGACATCATTCTTCTTGGCCATGTCAAAGGCCTCTATCAAGAGGGGAAATTTGCCCGGTGTGATCACCATGGGCTTGTCCGCAATCACATGAAGCCCATGGGAGACGGCCTCCATGATGTAGTCCGTTTTCTTGGCATTGTTGCCAGAGACCACCACCACATTGCCCGGTTTTTCCTGAAGCATCTTTTCAAGAAAGTCCGGCCCTGTGTACAGTTTTTCAATCCACTGAGTCGGGTCTTCAGCACGGTCATTAAATCCCTGGATCCGATTGAGATGATCCTCAACATCCGACCCCTTGGGCGCATACACATACACCGTGGGTGACACGCCATCATACATAGACTTTTGCACCAGAGCCGCGTGAAAATGCCCGGGATCAAGTGTCATGAGCGTCATCGACTCTCCAGCCCCATTTTCAGATCCCTGATCCTTTTTTTGACAGCCTATGCATAGCGTGCCCACCAAAAGACATAACAAGACAAATCTACAAGGTACGATCATAAGTTCAAACCCTTAACAAATTGAGTATGGCTCTGAGCATGCAGTATTTCAACAAAGCAGTTCAGAGTTCACGGTCGACCGGCCAAACCAGGCAAAATAGCCTTCAACCATGAACTCTGAACTTTTTTAACCGTGAGTGAACAGGTTGGTGTTAAATATATGCAGGGCCATAGGGATATCGCTGTGGCCTGGACAACATGCTGTTGGCCTGGTCGTCATTGACAAATCGTTCCGTTTTGGGATTCCAAGTGAGCTTTCGGTTCAGCTTCATGGCAATATGACTGATCAGGCACACGGTACAGGCACGATGTCCGATTTCAACCGGTGAGATAGGCAGTCTGCGTGAGGCAATACAATCAAGCCAATTGCCATGCTGTTCATTACTTCTGTACAGATTGATTTCATTCTTACCAATCTTCGATGTCAAAATCTTGGGATCACTGGCATCCAATGCCCTGGAACTACTCTTCTTCGAGACAGGGTCACTCGCTGATGCCACATAATTTCCGCGTGACACAAAGATCCAGCCGTCCGTGCCTTCATACCGGATGCCATTGGTATAGTCGCCGCTCACATACATGGTCAGATCGTTCTCATACACAGCCTTGACCTTGAAATCGCCATGCACATCCCACAGACCTGATTTGGGGAAATCAGCCTGAGCCTCTACCGAGAGAGGACCTGTAAATTCTGTGTCCATACCCCAGGCCGCAGAATCAAAGTGGTGTTGTCCCCAACCTGTGATCATGCCTGCACCAAATTGCTCTCGACGCAACCAACCGGGGCGACCATAGCCTTTTTGTGGATGCACACCGATTTCCGTGTAGGGCACATTGGGCGTGGAGCCCAACCACATATCGTAATTCAGCTTCTTGGGTACGGGCATGGGGGCTGCTTCGGGTCCAGAAGGATCACCTGGCAGTCCCACCTTGACCGTGTGGAGTTTTCCAATGCGTCCATTACGCACGAGTTCTGCGGCAATCCTGAACTGCTTGGAGGATCGTTGTTGTGTACCCACCTGAAGAATAACGCCCTGCTTGTTTACAATATTACTCAGCAACCGCCCTTCAACCACTGTCAAAGATGTGGGCTTCTGCAGGTAAATGTCTTTACCGGCCAGGGCCGCTTGAATCGCCGGCTGTGAGTGCCAGTGATCCGGCGTGCTGATAATGACAGCATCAATATCCGGATTCTGAAGCATGTCTCTGAAATCGCCATACATCTTGACATCAACAGAGCCCGTCTTACCAGTCTTTTTAGCATAATACGCTTCAACCAGCTTCTTGCCGTCCTTCATGCGGTTGCTATCCAAATCACTCACTGCCATGACTTGGGCCACGTTATACTGCAAAGTGCTGGGCAGATCATGACTTCTGGCAATACGTCCACAGCCAATCTGGCCAATATTGATCTTATTGCTGGGAGCATCCTTGCCAAACACGCGTGACGGCACAATCATTGGAAATCCCAAAATACCGGCTGCCACTGCGGTTGATCCTGTCAAAAACTCTCTTCGTTTCATAGCAAAGACTCCTCTAATATGCTGTCTTTTCAGTTTATTATTATTCGTTTATCATAGTCCCAAAAGGAACTTCCATACGATCTTAGGCCCCCAGCGTAAAAAAGCCTAAGAAAACATCATAAGGGACACAGCAGAATTGTCAATTATTATCGACTCTTCTTTAATTCGTTTAGAGAAACTTCAACCCAACTTTCCTGAAAAGAGAGTGCCAACACATATAACATATTTTTTTAATTGACGTTATTCCCAGTGCGATGCTATGCTAAGAACAGACGTCAAACGCGCAAACTCTTTAATCCACTGAACCTTTTAATAGACCAATCCATGTGACTCAAGTGAAAGCCACGCAGCTATGAACTGCTTGTTTTTTTTGCCTTTATTGAGAACGCACAGCATTTAATTTCCTCTGCGAACAACAGAGCAGCCTTGACGTAAGGATCTGCGGCCAATACAATACAATCCATAGCTTGTGAATCCACTTTTACAAAAGGGGCGATAAATGAGGCCTACAGAAGATGTGTTACAAGAGGTTTTTGGTTTCACTTCATTTCGTGGAAAACAGTTGCCCGTGATAGAGGCTGTTTTGGCCGGACGCAGCGCTTTGGCCGTCTTCCCGACCGGAGGGGGCAAAAGTTTGTGTTACCAATTGCCAGGGGTCTTGTTGCCAGGTCTTACCCTGGTGGTCAGTCCCTTGATCGCGTTAATGAAAGACCAGATTGATTTTCTGGTCGGTAAGGGTGTGGCTGCAGCGAGGTTTGATTCAAGTCTTGATAGTGGCGAACTGCGTGAGGTCAGGCGTAGCCTGTACGCCGGAGAGTTAAAGCTGCTCTATGTATCGCCGGAACGTCTGTCCAATGAGAAATTTGTCCAATCTTTGGAGCATACCAACATTTCCCTGATGGTGATTGATGAGGCGCACTGTATCTCAGAATGGGGACATAATTTCCGGCCTGATTACCTCAAGCTGGTTCATGCTGCCAAGCGTTTGTCAGTGCGTGCCGTACTGACCTTGACAGCCACAGCCACACCCAAGGTAAGCCTTGATATCTGTCGAGCTTTTGACATTGATACGCAGGATTGTTTCCAGGATTCGTTTCACAGGACAAATCTGGAATTACATCTCACCCCGTGCAAGTATCGTGAACGCCTGCCCCTGCTACTGGATCACCTGCGTGATCGTCCTGCAGGACCGAGCATTATCTACGTGACCCTGCAACGCACGGCCGAGTGGCTGGCCAATATTCTGTCCACTGAAGGATGGCCTGCCAAGGCGTATCATGCCGGTCTTGATGCCGAAACAAGGCATACCATCCAAGACTGGTTTATGACGTCGGAAAAACACATTATTGTGGCCACCATTGCCTTTGGCATGGGGATTGACAAGGCCGATATTCGTTATGTGTATCACTTTAATCTGCCCAAGTCTCTGGAGCATTATGCCCAGGAAACAGGTCGCGCCGGGCGGGACGGAGCCCCCTCAATCTGCGAGATTCTGGCCTGTCCCCAGGATCGAATCGTATTGGAAAACTTCACCTACGGTGACACCCCCACAGATGCAGCTGTGCGAGGCGTCCTGACTGAGATCCTGGCCCAGGAGGGAGATTTTTATGTCTCTCTGTATGCCTTATCCCGTAATCACGACATGCGGCCCCTGGTACTTGCCACCTTGTTGACCTGGCTTGAGCTCAAGGGAATTATTGTCAGTACCGGAACTTTTCCTGCGGAAGTACGTTTTCTAACCACCCAATCCAGCCACCACATTTTGGCCCAGTTTGATCCTGACCGGGCCCAGTTTCTTGCCAACGTTTTCAAGCAGATCCACAAAGGCAGCAAGTGGTTCAACCTGGACGTGCTTGAAGCCGCCCAAACGCTGAACGAAGACCCACAGCGCATCATGCGTGCCCTTAATTATCTTGACGAGAAGGATCACATCACCCTGGAACCCAAACGATTCCACAAAGCCTTTCGTATGGAAAAACGCCCTGATTCCCTGGAGACGGTTTTGTCCGATTGCATGGCCCGATTCCAGCAGCGTGAAGCCGCAGACATCAACCGGTTAGAACTCGTTATGCGCCTTATCACCTTTGACGGGTGTCGCGTGAGTGCCCTGCTCAAGTATTTTGGAGAGACCCTAACAGGCGATCACTGCGGTCACTGTGATGTCTGCCTGGGACACCCGGCTCAGCCTTTTCCATCCGTTGAAAGAATGAGTCTTTCGTCTGAGCAAAAAACCATAATAGAGGCCCTGCACGAGGAACATCATGCAGCCCTGGCCCACCCCCGGCAACTCGCACGATTCCTCTGCGGCTTGAGAAGCCCAGCCACCACACGCGATAAACTGACCAAACACGCCTCCTTCGGTTGCTGTGACCAAGTCCCCTTTAATGACATACTTGCCGCCTGTTCATGATGATTTGTCGTTTCGGAAAGCAGTTTTTTTTTAAAAACGCAAGATAAGACTAACCTGCCGAGAGTCGCAGCGAAAAACAAATAACGAATAACGAATAACGAATAACGGCTCCACCACTAATCTACGCTAATCTTCACTCATCAACTGATGGCTGACGGCTGAAAGCTCGTTTTATCAATCGCCCTGCCTCCATGACAAAAATAATCATTGACGCAAAACCGCCTATGCCTTTTAAATGTGTTCATGCTTAACCTACTTCTCATACTGATGCACTCAGCGTTTCTCTTTACAGCTGTGGAGAATACCAGCCCCCTTCAGCAGGACACAACGTCACAGGCACTCATTGTCTGCGGCTGGGATGAGATCTATGTTTTGGACCTGACAGATGAAGCTCTCGCGGCCCCTCCCAAGACCTGGCACTGGAAAGGGAAAGAGTGCCTTACACTCCCAGAGAAATACAGGGGGTTGTTTGGCTCCACGGATGACTGCAAACCCATGAATGGAAAAGGCCAGATCCTGATCAGCTCCTCAGCCAGTGGTGTGGTTCTTGTTGAGAGAAAAACCAAGGAGGCCCTGTTTTATGCCAACGTAAAAAACGCCCATTCCGCAGAAATGTTGCCAGGGAATCGAATTGTCGTGGCAGCCTCCACCAACCCCAAGGGAAACCGGTTGGTTCTGTTCGACGTGTCGCAATCAGACAAACCGCTCTGGTACGATGAGCTGTATTCCGCGCACGGTGTGGTATGGGATGCGAAGAGACAGATCCTGTGGGCACTGGGCTACGACCAATTGCGTGCCTATCATCTGGCAGACTGGGACAGTGCCACGCCCAAACTGACTCGCGTCGCCACCTATGTGTTGCCCGACGAGCAAGGGCATGACTTACAGGCCGTGCCCAAGAACAACACCCTGCTCATCACCACCCATTCCCATGTTTACCTGTTTGACCGCGAGCGTCACATGTTTACACTCCACCCGCAACTGAAAGACAAGGCACGCATCAAATCAGTCTCCATCAACCCCAAGACAGGACAGCTCGCCTATACCCAGGCCGAAGGCCAAAACTGGTGGACAGAACACATTCACTTTCTCAATCCATCCGCAGCTATCTCTCTCCCAAACGAACGCATTTACAAAGTCCGCTGGGACCATTAACAATCTGTGGAAGCCTATGGGTTTGCCTGCCTATTTCAGCGAACAGATCGCCTGATACAGATTGCTGAACAGAGGCTCCAGCTTATCAATGGGCGTGGACGAGAAGGCAACACGCAGCAACCCACTGGCCACAATCAAGCCCGTGCTGTAGTCTTTGAGCAGAACCTGGCGTACGGCTTCGGGATCTGCCCCCTTGAGGCGAACACACATGAAGTAGCCAGAGTTAAATGGCAAGGCCTCAAAGGCCTCTGAATATTCGGGATAGGCCTTGAGGATCGCGGTGAGCTTGGTACAGCGTGCCTTTAGGGTCGTGTATTTTTCGCGTTTCTGCGCGTCATATTCCGGATGCGTAAAGGCCTTCAGCAAAATTGCCTGAGAGATCGCCGGGGCATTGGAGATATTGCCGCGGATGGCACCGGCCGTCTTGGCCTCCAGGGCAGTATACAGTTCTTGGGTGCCTCCCTTTATAGCATAGGTGATGAAACCCACGCGAAATCCCCAGACATAATCTTCCTTGGTGGGACCGTCCAGCTTGACAGCCAGGATGTTTTCATGCAGATCGAACAAATCCACAAAAATCGACTCCTCGTATACGCCATCTTCGTACACCAGGCCAAAATAGGCGTCGTCAATCAGTACGGTCAGCTTGTTGCCGGCCTCAGCCGCCTTGAGTAGGGTTTCTCTCAGAGTTACCACCTCAGCCTTGGTCAAGGTATAGCCAGTGGGATTGTTGGGGAAATTCAGGAGCAAGACCTTTTTACCAGGGTCGCCAGCATTGACAGCCTCACCCAGGGCAGCCATGTCAAAACCGCCATCCTGGAAGGTATTGAAGGTTCGGATGCCAGCACGAAAGTGTTCCTTGAAAATCAGATTGTAGTTGCCCCAATAGAGGTCCGGCATGATGACCTCTTCTCCCTCATCCAGGAAGAGATAGCCAGCAATACTGAGAGCGTGTGTGAGTGCCTGCGTTACCACAGGCCGCCCAAAAGACTTGTCCACGAGGGAGGGGTTTTTCTTCTCCATCATGGATTTCCATGTATCACGCAGTGTGGGATTGCCATAACTGGGTGCATACAGCAGACCAACCGCAGGATCTACGTCCACCAGCTCTTTGACGCAGGACAGACACAGGGGGCTGCCATCGTCTTCCAGAGCCGTTCCAATGGTAGCATTGATTTCCTTGCCCTTGGCCTCAGCAGATTGCCCTAGAATTCCTTTGGCTGGAAAGAAAATCGACTGACCGCGCGCGGATAACATGTCCAACACCTGGGGATAGGCTGCAGAAATGGTCTCATTTAGCTCGGTTGCTTGTGCATTGATAGTGGACATCAAGTTGTCTCCTTGAACAGTATTAACTGAAGTTTTGAAAACTTCAAGTTTTCAGTTTTCAGTAGACAGTTTACAGCATAAAAAACGCGTTTTACTATAAACTGAAAACCAAAAACTATACACCACAGGGCTTTTTGCGAAAGTCCTGTATTATGTCAGCCATGCAAAGGCACTCAATATACGGGGTTTGTATCCGGTGTCAAGATTCAGCCATAAACTTTTACGGTCAAGGGCTTCGACAATGGGTAACTCGGCAAATCTAACCTCAGTGGGCCGTCTCTATAGCCCTGGCGTAATTGGAAATTCCCTTTGACACACTGAAACGCATGCAAACAAAGTGTGGCTACGTGCCATTATGATTATGCCATCGCCCTGACTGCGTCGAACATGGCCAGGATATTCTCGGGTTTGATGTCTGCCAGAATATTGTGCACCTGCTGAAATACAAAGCCTCCCTGCGGAGCCCAGATGGCGCATAGCTCACGCACATTTTCACGCACCTCATCAGGCGTACCATTGGGCAGAACATGGTGTGTGTCGCACCCACCACCCCAGAAGGTAAAGCGATCTCCGTAGGTTTGCTTGAGGTGCAGAGCATCCATGCCAACACAGGAGATCTGTACGGGGTTGACAGATTCCAGGCCTGCGTCAATGAGATCGCCCAATAGAGGCTCGATGCCGCCGCAGCAGTGCAGGTGAATATTGATGTGCGGGGCCAACTCCTTGGCTCGTGTCCACAGTTTTGCGTGCCAGGGTTTGAAAATGTCGCGGTACATGGCCGGTGAGATAAGGGGGCCATTCTGCCCACCCAGATCATCCCCAAAGAGGATCACATCAATATAGGGCCCCACCGCATCCAACCACTTTTCCAACCGAGCCAGGTAAACCTCACACAGTGCTTGAGACAAGCGTTTACAGGCCTCTGGATACAAACCAAGATGCGTCAGATAGTTATCCATACGATAGAGGAACTGCGGCACCTCGAAGAAGTTGCCGCCAAAGATGCCCAAAATGGCCCGATCAGTCGAGTTACGTAGCGTGCGTGCGCCTTGGGCCAGTTCACGACATCCCTCGTCCGTTAGGGGAATATGTCCACCAGGGCTAGCAACACTGGTCCACATACTCTGGGCAAAGGCCTCTTCTATGTCTGAGAAATCCTGATCTTCCGGATTTCTGTCGAGCCAGGGCCAGTACACCTGTTCAAAATAGAGACAACCGGGCTTCATGACACCCAAGTCCATACGGTCCTGAGACTGGAGAAACCAGCTTCCGTCACGCTTTTCCACGTTGACAAAGGCCGGGATCTTGCAGGGCGTACCATTGGGCAGGACCCAATCCTGCCAGTCCGCGTCTTTGCAGCAAAAGGCCCGGCCCAGTTCAATCACATCCACCCCCAAAGCGTCCAGCACTTCTGGCTCCACAATGGCCAACTGTTGGATCATGTCGTAGACATAGATGTCACCGGTGGTGATACCCAGGGCCTCCTTGAGTTTTTTATAGGCAATGGCTGCAATGCCACTGGAACGGTGGGCCCCAAAGTCGACAGCAATACGATCCGGCTGTTCATGATTTAAAGTGGCAAGTACACGTTCTCGTGAGTTCATTTTCTTCCTCACCAATTAAAAAGTAAAAACTAAACAAGGGTGGCTGTCTGTTTCATGGTTTGTCCCTTACTTGACAGAAAGGAGCTTTATATTCCATGTCACTATAATTCTCTGGTTTCTGTGTAAAAACATGAGCCTTCCCTTCCTATTTATCTTACGCCACGTTGGCGTCTGAACAAATCGAAAAAAGCGTCTTTCAGCACGTCTTCATTTTCTCGCACTGGAATCACGTAGGTGGGAATCTGACCTGGTGTCCAGGTCACCTCGCCAGCTTCCGTTAGTGGATACGAGAAGAACGATTTTATGGCAACCCGATGGGCCGGTGTTTTTCGTTTCTCGCCCTCTTTTATCAAAGCGTCCTCCAGCGTTGCCTTGACTTCTCGATCAGAACAATCTGTGGGCACTTCAATCTCTACGACGTATTGAGTGGACTGTCCAGTGGGCTCAACGACCTTCTTGACGACGTAGTTGCGAATGAATTCCTTGGCGAATTGCCGCTTCACCGCGTATGCCAGTTTTTCCAGGGCAGAGGCTTTGATCGTGGCAGTCTTTGCAACTGAATGCGTTGGATATTTTTTGGCCACGGCACGATAAGCGGAGATCACGTCCTGCGTTGGGCCGCGTTCAGCTTCCAGTACCTCTGCCAACAACAGCTCACATTCCGGCATGATGGCATGCTTTGGATGATTGCTGATGACCCAGTTCAAGGTCGTGCGTGCGTCGTTTGGTTTCTTGTAGTTACGCAGCTGCAGTACGGCCAAGTCATGCGCAGCGTCCGGTGCCAGTTTCGCTTTCGGATAGCCCGAGATAATATGTTTATATTGGGTTACGGCATCACTGTAATTTCCTGTTTTTTTGTACGAGCGGGCCGCCAGCATGGCAAACAGTGGCTTGCCGCTGAAATCCGAGTTTATTTCAATGTAGTCAACAAATGCCTTGGCCTTGCGAGCCATGGCCGTTTCGGAATAATGGGTGACAATCTTTCGGAGGGTTACCTTGGCGCCGACAATATTTTGCATATAGCTAAGCTGTATTTGCGCAATCCCGTACATCGCATCGGGTGCCTTTGCATGCTTTGGGGATTCAAATAAAAACCGTTTGAATTCAAGCATGGCAAATACTTCGTCACCCTCTTCCATCAACTGGTTTGCAAAGGCAAGTTGTTGATCAGGTGTGCTCGCATATGTAAGGGTGGACATCGATAGACTCAATAGCGTGAGTAGGCACATGATGGCTTTCATTTAGACTCCCTGGAGATTTCCTAATAAAATCATTCATCGTTTTCTTTTGCGATTAATGCAAAAGATTGTACTGCCAACACAAGACAAAGCAAGGGTAAAACGGCCCGTTCAAACCATAAACCAGTAACGCCTCCTCTCCAGTGGGGTATTTAACAACGTCCAGACCCAATTCATTTTCACGAAACAGTCCAATGTATCGCCAGCAAAACGGCCAAACTGACGAGATTTCATTGTTAAGCCGACCCAGGAACATTCCGAAAGGATAGCATATTGCGTCCTGGGCTGGCAGACTTTGCGTGGTCTACCTCAGTGCGCTCTGTTAAATCCGTAGCCCTTTCATTAATATGACAATTGACTTGAGAAAACAGTGAAAAGAATGATGAATACAATCAACTGGAATTAGCGGGTCGAGAGAGTGGGCGACGAGGAAACGGTTCGCGAACTGATGCCAACCTACACTAAGAATATTCAAGAACATTTTGACGCACTCTCTGAGGCGGTGAAAAATGGAAATTGTGAATCCATTGCTTTATATGCCCATGCCCTGAGGGGAGTCGGTAGAAATCTAGGCGTTGAATGTTTGTTCGATATTTGCAGTCAAATGGAAACGGCCGCCAGGCAGGATGATATAGAACCATGCACTTTGCTTTGGAACGACCTTAACCCTGAGGTTGATAAACTTGTGCGTTTTTTATCCCGGTGCGACTGGATTCAAAAGGCAAAAATGGCCTAGACTCTAGACCATAAAATTGTGGGGCGTACTTGCTTCCCATCCAGACCAGCAGCGTTAATCTCGACTTCCACCCCCTCTGCCAAACGGGCAGGCTATGTCAGCCAGTAAACCGGGATAACCAGGGATCGGCGAGCTGGAAGAGAATAATGAGAACGAGGCCCGGCGTAAAGTTGGCTGTTTTGATCGTCTTCAATTTCAGCAGATTGATCCCAATCATTATGATCAGCAAACCGCCCACAGCAGAAACCGCATTAATCATGGCTTGCTCTGCATAGGGTGCCACGACACTTGATAGAAGAGTCAAACTGCCCTGAACAATCAGGATTGAGACCGCAGAAAAGGCCACGCCCCACCCCATAACAGCGGCAAGGAGTATCGAGACAGAGCCGTCCATCACAGATTTTAGAAACAAGAGCTGATAGTCTTTTTCGATGCCAGCCTTGAAAGACCCTACAATGGTCATGGCCCCGACACAGAACAGGACCGTCGCATCCAGAAATCCCATGGCAAATTGCCCTTCCCCCACTGAGCCAGGCAGCTTGTTTTTCATCCAATCGCCAAACAGAAGAATTCTGTCTTCAATACGCAGCCAAGTTCCCAGGAGACCTCCCAGAACAAGAGAGAATACCATGTAGAGGGCATTGCAGGGTTCTTGAGCCATGGAAATGCCCAGGACCAATGTGAAGATGCCTAGCGCTGTAAAGACGGTATTTTCATATTGATAATGGATCTTTCCCTTTAGACCCATTCCGACCAGAGAACCGATCAGGACGGCCAGTGCGTTTATTATAGTTGCAATCATGATCGCATATTATCTGAAGTGACTATGGAATAAAAGCAATATCTGTTTCAGCTTGAGCGTAATGGCCCTTCTTGGCCATGGTAATTGCCGGGATACGATCAGAAAACGCGTTTTGTGGCCTGTTCTCTGAAATTTCATACCAACCAGTGCTTTGTAACAGGCACAGTAAACGGTAATCCTCCCATGCCAGAAGATCACATACAAGGAAGAGACCAAAGATCCCCCGGCACAAGCTAGGTTTTTAACAAGGCAAAAATGAGTTCTAGAGAATTCCATGGTAATACTCTATACTGACTTGTAAAGGAACACAGGTACTTCAAGTGTCTCAACTTCCAGTATGCGAAGGGCTGTATGCATCACCATTTATGGAGGAATAACAACAGTATGACCAGGCACAAATCGACGTTTATCACGCTCCTTATTTTGCTTCCCATGGTCATTACAACCAGCGGTCGAACCCCGGCTGCTGACGACGTATTTACCTATCTACGCCAACTGGGCAACGGATCCTATCTTTTCGGGCAAATGGCCACGTGGGTACATGATGAGAACC
>CAZBTJ010000096.1:0-21680 GCA_964494325.1 uncultured Pirellulales bacterium | reverse complement strand
TTGCAGGCCCACCTTCAATACTCCATGTACCCGTGCGATATTCGAGAAACTTCCGCACCTTCTCCGGCATAGGCTTAGGATCAGTCTCCTGGGCATAGGTCAACCCAGCACTAAACACTACTCCAACAGCAACAACAGCAGCAGCAAATAACAGTCTTCTCATATAACACGACCTTTCCGCCTTCAGGGCAAATTGAACAAATAAACCTTGTTGTTCAGAGCTGAATGTGTTTGAAGAGCAAAAGGCCATGAGCCAATGCCTATAGTTTTGCTCTCATTAGTGTCTTCTGTAAAAATCCTTCTACTAGATGAGTAATGGTGAAAATAGTCTATGATTCCATCATCACTATCCACGACCGTATACCTATAATCTATGCGTATGTCAATAGTACCAATCACGTACTATGTACATGATCCCACTAGGGCCAACAGGCATTCATGCCTGAGATCAACTTCCTTTCTTACAACCTACGACATCTCATAGCTCCTTATCTGGACTGACTCGGCGACTCGTATCCTCGCCAAGGTCATAGGCGCACCGATACCGTCAAATCAAACGTCCTTCATTAGTACATGCGTCGTTTAGGTTGATATTGTGTCAAAATTATTGAGAATAAATCAAAAAGTTCTCGTCGATGGTGCAGGGGAATGAAACCAGCCCAGTAAAACACGCCTGAGAGCGAGGTTAACAGGCAACGTTTGTCATCTGGCCAAACATGGTGACTTACATGCGGGTATTCACCGAGGACCTAAATTCAATAAGCGGTGGTGTTGAGAACAGACGCATCGGCGAGAGTGTGCCGATGAGCCTGTCAAGATAGAGAGAAAGACACTCTATCCATTCAAAGGTCGTTTTTTTTTGTCACCAAGCCATGATGACGAAAGAGATTCTCTATCACGTGAGGGTCAATACACAGATTTTCGGCTTTGAGCTTGTTTGCCAATTTTTCTAAGCTCCATTGTGGATGTTTGATTTTCTCTACCAGAATCGCAATGGCTTCAAACTCCGACGGGAGTCTTTGAGTTTGAGGTATGATTGATCGATTTTGGAGTTGTTCTGCGTAAAGAGTCGGTTTTGAACTAAAGTACACATATCGGCCCTGATGCTTTTGACGCTTAATCTCTGGATGGCTATGGACGCTCCAAAGGAATGAACTGGGCCTCAATCCAATAAGATCGCCTGCCTCATGGGACGTGAGTCCGGCCCCTGAGGCTTGAACCAATTGAACAAATGTCTGTGTCAGATTCCCGAATCTCGAAAAGTAGGTTTCACGATAGTGCCATATGCCGTTGACATCGAATTTGGGGATATCCTCAAGCGTATAATATTGACCATTGCGATTGTAACTCCTGATTGTTTTCAACTGGGTAAGTCGCCTCTGCACTGTTCGCTTTGAACAGTGTAGGGACATGGCGAGTTCATCCAGTGTGACAATCTTTTTGCGGCGGATCAAAGTCGATTCTGTTTTGAGCAAATTTACCTGTTGCATGGCATTACATCCTTGCTTGTCATGGTATAGTCTATGGTTTATTGTGACAGATTATACTATGCCCTTCAGGGGCTCAATACCAGCGCAAAAAGGATCAAAAACGAGGGAAGCTAAAGAATTTGAAGGGGACATTCAAGAACTATACTCTGCCAAATACTAAACCGACCCGTGTAAAGTACTTATCTAAAATGGGTTACATCAACCCCAACCAAATTGTACGGTAATAGGCCATTGCATTAAAATCCTGGTTCAAGTATGATTCCATCAGTCTTGTTGGCATGTATCAGACCTTAACATCACACAGGTTTAAGGAGTATCTTCATGACTCTCACTCAAAGTCAATTTCCTCGAATCGGCCTAATAATCACTCTCTTGGTATGCACCGCAGGTTTTGCCGAGCAGATAGTGCCTCTGAGCGATCTGGATCTGACCAAAATGACATCTGGCTGGGGGATGCCCAGGGTCGATCTGAGTGTCACGGGTGGTCCCCTGCTCATCAATGGGCACCCGTTTACCCGAGGTGTAGGCACACATGCCAACTCCATACTCCATGTCAAGCTTGATGGCAAGGCACAGTGGTTCCGGGCCTCTGTGGGTGTGGACGACGCAGCCGGAGGTCGCGGCTCCATCCGATTCAGACTCTTGGGGGATGGAAAAACTCTCTTTGACAGCGGTCTGATCACAGGCAAACAGGACCCTGTACTGATGAACGTCCCACTGGCATCAGTATCTCATCTAATCCTGATGGTGTCTTCGGACACAAACGGCATTGACTTTGACCACGCCAACTGGGCCCAGGCCGAGTTCGTCATTCAAGGTGCCAATCCCATAGCCCTGGACCTGCCCATCCCCAAGGACGACAAGGTCATGCTCACACCGCTGCCCGGGCCCCAGCCCCACATCAATGGCCCGAATAGATACGGCGTCCGACCAGGACACCCTTTTCTCTACAGAATCCCCTGTACAGGTACACGTCCCATGACATTCTCTGCCGAGGGCCTGCCGGACAGTCTGTCCTTGGACCCGGACACGGGTATCATCACTGGGCAAGCACCCCTCCTGCAAGGCGAAGCCGTGATCACACTGGCAGCTCGAAATCCAGTAGGCCAGGATCAAAAGACCTTTCGCCTAGTGGTGGGTAACACACTGGCCCTGACACCCCCCATGGGGTGGAACAGTTGGTATATCCATTACCACCGTGTCACTGAACAACACATGCGTGACGCAGCCCGCCAAATGATCGCATCAGGCATGGCCGACTTCGGCTACACCTACGTAAACATTGATGACTGCTGGATGAAAAAGAAAAATGACACACCCTATCGCGATGACCAGGGTGCGATCCTGCCGAACGCAAAATTCCCGGACATCCAGGGCATGGTCCACGACATCCACACACAAGGCCTCAAGGCCGGTCTGTACACCTCGCCAGGCCCCTGGACTTGCGCAGGATATGTGGGTAGTTTTCAGCATGAAACCATTGACGCAGCCAAGTTTGCCCAGTGGGGCTTCGATTTTCTCAAATATGACTGGTGTTCCTATGGCCGCGTATCTGGAGGCAACTCCCTGGATGCCATGCAGCGTCCGTATCAGAAAATGGGCGACATCCTCAAGCATCTCGACCGGAACATCCTGCTCAACCTGTGCCAGTACGGCATGGGTGATGTATGGACTTGGGGCGGTGACGTGGGTGGCCATTGCTGGCGCACCACCGGTGACCTCGGCCTTGAGCAAGGCAGCCTGTTACCGGGCTTTTATCGTATTGGTTTGAGCAATGCCCAACACTATGACTGTGCAGGCCCAGGCCGGTGGAATGACCCGGACTACCTCCTGATTGGCTGGGTTGGCGACGCTCGCAACCAGAGTGAAGGCAGATCCACCCCGCTCACCGGGCAAGAACAATACAGCTACATGTCCCTATGGAGCCTCATGGCAGCCCCGCTCTTCTTCTCCGGAGACATGGCCAGACTAGACCCCTTTACCCTGAACATTCTATGTAACACAGAGGTCATAGAGGTTGATCAGGACGCCCTGGGCAAACAGGCCAGACCCCTGCTCCAGGATGACAGCACACTGATCCTGGCCAAACCCATGGAAGACGGCTCAATAGCCGTCGGCGTATTCAATCTCTCAGAAACGCCCAGAGACATCACGGTCCCATTCTCCCTGCTGGCACTCACCGGTCCGCAACGCATCCGTGACCTGTGGCGACAAAAAGAACTCGGAGAGTTTCAACTGACCTTCCCCACCAGCGTGGCCCGTCACGGCGTCACGCTGATTCGACTCTGGCCCAAAAATTGAAAAACTGAAAACTGAATACCAAAAACTAAACACCCCGTGGGAATATAATGCTCGGACCACGATATCTCTTTAGCAATAAGATTCTTAATGCTATTTGACCCCTTTAAAACATGCTTAGCCGCATTTTTCGGGGGCCCAAAAGAGCTCTAAGAAAAAAACATCAACGTGAGAGCAATGTCCAATGCCTAGGGGGGACTAAGGACCCTCGGATATTAGAATCCTGCGTAAAGACAGAATGGTGCGAAGTTGCTTCGGCAGTTAAGATGTACTCAAATTGCCATGCTTTCGATACCAGTCAATCCGTACGAAGGGTGCTGTCGCGTCGCATTTAGCCGGATGGGACACTCCACACTCCTTCGTCGCTTAATGGAACGTCCCATCCGGCAATGCTCCTCGAAGGATTTCGCAAGGAAGTAGTTATCAGAAACCCCTGACAGGTCCTTCAGCCACTTAGATTTCTCGGGCGGGTGATCAATATACAGCTGGTTATCGTCGTAGTCAGCGTCCCATAAGATAACCCCTAATAGCTTATCTAGCTCGATTTCCCACTCTTTCGTATCATCACAGGTAGGTTTGGGGATATCTAATCCTCCAGCTTCCTGGCGGGCAGCTACAACCCATTCCCTCCAATGCGTGCCCATTTCAGGCGTATCGACTTCAAATATTATCTCGTTCGTAAGATGTCTGAAGACAGCGGCGATTGCACCCTCCACTACAGCCGTCAATTCGACGGGAGCCACGTCTTTGCTTAGAAGGCCGCTGCCAACGATTCCCAGTACAGAAATCTGCTGCCCGTATGTCAGGTTGTCGAAGCAGTTAATACCCAGTTGATAATCATCGAATTGATCCTGGACGGCCTCATCGAGCAGGCTTAAGAGGGCTTCGGCAAACACCACCGCCTCAGCTTCGTCTAATGTCCATTCACCACATCCTGTTCGCCACATTGCTTGTATGTCCTATAATAACCAATGACAGGATGCTCTCAGCCATGTTTGATCTTAATTTTAGCGATCATTATGCTATTTGATTGCTCATTGCGATTCCCTTCATTAGTTGGTAGTTTGAATGGCCACTGATGTTGAAAGGAAATCGAACTTTTAAAGGGAATTGACGTGTTAAAACCTAACAACGATGACGTGCATAAAGTTACATTAGATGTCACTCCATTTTAGAAGCTTAGAGCTATGTTTTTGACCCCAAAATGGACTGGAGGCGGAAAGTGTGAAGGGTGAGGTGTGAAGGGAAAAAGACACACGCCATTGCCACTGGCTTTCTTACTTCACACTTCAAACTTCAGCGCAGCGTCTTAGAGTGTTGCCTAGGGGGTGTACAGTATCGCCATTAGCGTGAGAATTGACAATGCAATGACCACAGTGGCAAAGTCCCAAAAACTGAATGTAGTATGTTTTTGTCGAAAATCCTGAGCCATGGTTATCCTCCGATAGTCCTTCCGTCTTAGATGGATCTATGGAGTCATCGGCCAAGCAGGGGGGGACGTTAAGCAGAAAGAAACCCGCCTAATCTCAGGAGGTAGGGCACCAAGGGTGGGACAGTGGCCTGGATGGCTAGCAGATTGGCCGGGAGGGTTCAGTCTTTACTTTGATATGGACCCAAATGTTGGATATCCGACTCGGTTTGATCAGATTTATCTTACGGTTCCGGCCCTCTTTACGCGAGCTATTAGAACGGTGAAAATCCCATTTGAGGCGTCCGATGAATGGATTGAAATCTTACCGGGATACTGTGTGCAGGTGGAAGAAGTAACCCAGGATGGTGAGGCATTTAATTACCGCATCAACACCCGATCTGATGGCCCAGATTCTCGTCCAACCAACTCTTTGTTCAGGATGGCAAACGACTTTCACAATCCTCCTGCCATGCCCAAATATATGGATATGGGGCCAGCATTTCTTGACGGCGAGAATGCCCATGCAAGCCAGAGCGGGCAGACGTTATCCTTAAGTTCAAGTGACGGTTCGGACACCGAATATGTTATGAGTGGCAAGGGCTCTTGTCTTGATTGTGGCGAAGTAACCACGATTCAATTCAAGTTTGCAGTAGATCCTTATATTGACTATATGTTTTATCAGCTCAACGATATCCCAGTGCCAACCTTTTGATCCTTGTTTGAAAGAGGTCAAGGAATTGTACCTTAGATTGTACCCTGAATTCTGGACAACATGCCTAAAATGTGGTACATGTAGCAAAGTAGTGAGCGTTGCAAGTTCAGTATTTGCAGGTAATTATAGCATTTTAAAAGGTTTGAGATTTTGGCTCTGAAGCCGCCCATAACCCGGAGGTCACAGGTTCGAATCCTGTCCCCGCTATTGCTTGTAAAAAAAGGACTTGCGTTAACTCGCCGGTCCTTTTTTTACGCGCTTTTAGGCTGTATTGTACATCACCAGTGCCATGAAGCCAGAAGGTGTGCAGAGATTATCCTCCTTAATGACTCCCCGGAAATCATGAAGTTATGAATACATGTAACTTAACAACTGGAAAATGGCACTACTTTCTTACTGTGGTGTAGAGTTCATCCTGGAAGTGTGAATCTTGGGGAGATTCGACTCTAGAACAAATCTTCACTTGGAATATACAATCTCATGTTGAGGAGATGTAGGTGCTACTAAAAAGAATATTCATGGCGATAGTTGTCGCTGCTGCCGCTGCGGTAATCATCTGGCAGGTAGGCTTCGAAACACCTATGTACGGTGATGTGAGAGACGCAAATGCCCCCCAGAGCGAGAAAGAAGTCAGTTCACCCCAGGCGGCTCTCGCTCCCAGCCAGCGTTCCAAAGTCCCCAAGCCCAATGCACGACCCAGAAAGAAAGAAGCCAAGGCCCTGCGTGCGAAGCAGGTGGAATCGATCTCAACGAGGCCCGAGCGTTTGCGACGTAATGTCTCTGTCGACCCCAATGAACCGGTGGATCCGAACGAACAGCTCGAAGCGCTGAACCTTGAAAACGTGGAGATGAAGCTAATTATCCCGAAAATAGCCGAGTGGACGGGGAAAACTGTGATACCTGATGACGAGGTCATGAGGCTGAAAATCACAATTTATTCGCTCCAGATGCTACCGAGGGCCAAGGCCCTGGAGAAGATCTATGGTGCCCTGCGTATGAAGGGCTACGTGGCCGAGGATTCTGGGGACACGATCTACCTAAAACCCACGGGCAGCGCCAATCTGGGCCTGGTGCCCACGGTTTTGCCTGGCAAGTCTCTTGCCAGTATCGAAAACAGAGAGCAGGTTGTGCAGACGTTCTTCAAGCTCAGTCATTACAGCCCTGGCCAGATGGCCCAAATCATCCAACCCCTGGTCAGTGAGAACAGTCATATCAGCGTGGAAGAAGGCGCTGGTAGCCTGCTTGTCATCGATACGGTTGCCACGCTGATGCGAGTCGAGGCGATCATTGCCCAGTTTGACATAGCCCAGGGGGCGGAAGTCGTTACCGAGATATTCGAAATACGCCACCGTGATCCCGAAAGCATTGTTGCGCTGCTGCGCGTACTGCTTGCCAAGGGCCCTGCACCCAAGGGACCAGTCAGCACGAAGATGTCTCGGTCCAGCTCCGTGGCCAGTAATCGGGCCAAGTTCAGAACCAGAAAATCCGCTCCCCAGGGCACAGCGTCCCCTGTTGTGGTGGGTAGTGGTGCGCACGCCATGACACTTGTGGCCGAACCGCGGTACAACTGGGTCATTGCACGAGCCTTGGTGGACGACCTCAAGGAAATACGCCAATGGATTGAACGGCTCGATAAGGCCGTGCCTATGGTGATGGCCAAGGATTCCCTGGCTGACATAGAGAACAAGAACCAGATCGTTCAGCGGTTTATCAGGTTGAAGAGCTATAGCGCCAGCCAGATCGTCAATATCATCGGCCCCCTCATGGGGGAATCGGCGTATGCCACTGCCGACGAAGACGCAGGCACCCTCCTCCTGATCGATACTGTGGAGAATCTGATGCGTGTCGAGGCGATCATCGCTCACTTTGACGTGGACGAGGCTGAGGACATCATCGTGCAGGTCTTTGAGATTCGTCACCGCGAGCCCGAGGAGATCGTGGCGCTATTGCAGACACTATTCAGCGGCGAACAGACCTCAAAGAATCTGGCCAAGAAGGATGCCAGGAGTCGGTTGCCCAAACGCAAGCCGTCCTCCAATGGACGTAGCATCACCTCTGTGGGGGGCGATGCCAGTGGAAGAACACTGACCCTGATTCCCGAACCCCGGCACAAGTGGATTATTGCCAAGGCGTTGGAAGAAGACCTCGAGCAGGTCGCCCAGTGGATTCAGAGGCTCGATACACCGATTCCGACCATCATGGCGGGCGAGCCGTTGACAGGTGTTGAAAACAAGAACCAGGTTGTGCAGCGATTTGTGACGCTTCAGGACTATAGTCCCAGCAAGATGATCGAGATACTCACGCCCATGATGGGTGAATCGGGTTATGTAAGCGGTGACGAAGCCACCGGCAGTCTGCTGCTGGTGGACACGGTCGCCAACCTGCTTCGTATCGAAGAGGTGATCACGCGCTTCGACGTGGCCGATGCCGAGGATACGGTCGTGCAGGTCTTTGAACTCAGTCACCGCGAGCCGGACGAGCTGATCAGGCTGCTCGAAACCATGTTCAGCGATAGCCCGGTGAGAAGCTCATCGAGCCGAAATCTCTCTCGCTCAAAACTGAACACTGCGTCCAAGTACAGACCGCCTTCGAGAAACAGCGGGGCGACCTCGGTCATTGTTGGCACTGAGGGCAGGTCGGTGGATTTGATTGCAGAGCCGAGGCAGAAATGGATCATCGCCAAGGCCTCGACAGAAGACATCCAACAGATTGCCCAGTGGATTCAGAAGCTTGATTCGCCGATTCCCACTGTCATGGCCGGAGACTCTCTGGACGGTATTGAAAATAGCAATCAGATCGTCCAGAGGTTTGTTGATCTGCAAAACTACAGCTCCGCCAAAATGGCGGAGATGCTCACGCCCATGATGAGCGAATCAGGCTATGTGACCGGCGACGAAGCCACGGGAAGCCTGCTGATTGTCGATACTGTGGAAAATCTGCTTCGCATTGAGGAGGTGATCACGCGATTTGATGTTCCAGAGTCCGAGCACACCAATACCAGAGTATTTGAGATCGTACATCGGGAACCGGATGATATTATCCAACTGCTCGAAGCGCTCATCAATAACGGCGCCAGCACAGGGATCGCGAGCAGAGGTGTGTCGTCAAGAAACACTCGGTATTCGACGGCCAGACGCCCATCCTCTTCAAACAGCCGCAGCAGGCGTGCGGGCGCCACCTCGACGATTGTGGGCACCAGCGGCAAAACCGTGGTCCTGGTCCCGGATCCGAGGCAAAAGCTCATTGTGGCCAAGGGCTCGCGCGCAGACCTTGACGAAATCGATATGTGGATTCAAAGACTCGACAGGGCCGTACCCACGCTGCTCTCGGAGCAGTCCCTGTCCGAGATCGAGAATAAGAACCAGATTGTGCAGAAGTGTATCAAGCTTGAGACCTTCAGTCCGACTCGAATGGCGGACATCATTTTACCGCTTATGAGTGAGTCGGGTTACCTCAGTGCCGATGAAATCACGGGCAATCTGCTGCTGATCGATACGGTGGACAATCTCATGCGTATCGAAACCGTCATTGCCCAGTTCGATGTGCCTGAGGCGGAGGATACGGTCACCGAAATACTCACCGTTCACAACGGCGATCCGTACGAAATCGTCCAACTGGTGCGCATGCTGCTCGGTGATGGAAACAGCCGGACGCCTTCCAGCACCGGACGAGGCACGAGGTACAACGCATCGACTTCACGGCGGAATCCCAACAGGTCGAACCTCTATCAAGGCAACTCCGCAGTCACGGGTGCCAATTCAGTATTACTCGGCCCGAGCGAGACACCCGTGGTTCTGATCCCCGAACCCAAACGCGGGTGGATTATCGCGCGTGCGTCGGCCGAGGATATGAAGATGATTCGAGAGTGGATTGCCAAACTCGATTTGCAGCAGACGATCGAGAAGGAATACGAGAGTGTGCCCATCATCTATGCGGACGTGCAAGAGGTGGCGGATCATCTCAACGAAGCGCTGCAGCAGATGCCCGGTACGGAACTGGAGACCAGCATCCTGGTGCAGGCGCTCGACCAGGCCAGACAGGTTGTGATCTTCGGACGGCAGGATCTTCGGGAGATGGTCAAAAAGCTGATCCAGGAAATGGACGTGCCGCCAGGGCAATTCCTGGCCGAACACTTCAAGCTCAACTACGCGGATCCCGATCTGATCAAGAAGAACATCGAAGACCTCTACGGCCCGGAACGGATGTTCAGCACACAACGCTCGGGCAGCAGCCGATCCGGGACAGGCCCATCGATCGATACAGTGAAGGTTATCTCCCACCTATCTCTCAAGGAAGTGACCGTTGTCGCCTCGCCTGACACGATGGACAAGATCAGGCAACAAATTATCGAGTGGGACATCCCCATCGATGTCAACGCGGTCAAGCCCCGAATCCTCGAGCTTCACAATTCCGATACGGGCCAGATGGTGACTCTGCTCACCTCGCTGTTTAGCAGAGAGGCTGCCAGCAGCCAGTTCTCGGTCTACGACTATTTCTTCGGCTACAGTCACGAGGACAAAGAGAAGATCATCGGTCCGCTCTATGGGCAGCTCACCTTCGATGAAGTGCCCGGCACCAAGAAGATCATCGTCATAAGCACCATTCCCGAGGCCTATGACGTGGTCGAGGATCTCATCCGAAAACTGGATCAGGAGGAAATGGCTGAGGTGCCGAGGGTCATTAAACTCAGATACCGGGATCCCGAAACACTCGCCATGCATTTGAACGCCATGTTCAACGAATCCGGGACCAGTGCTGCCATCCAACTCTCTCAACGCGGGCTCCGCGACTATTCCATGGATGAGTCCCAGGACAACGCCGGCAACGCTAACAATCGCAACACTACTGCGAACAGAAGCAGCATTGGCAGCCAAGACAATACAACTGAATATCGGCCCTGGTGGACCACCGGCCGGGAGGCCATCGGTGAAGCGGCCATCAGCAACGTCATCGGACGCGCGCGTTTTATCCCGGATACCTACAGCAGATCCATCCTCGTTCTGGCCCCACCGGAGTTCATGGAGAATATCGAGCAGATGATCAACGAACTGGATGCGCCGGGCAAGCAGGTCATGATCAAGGTCATTATCGTCCAGGTCGATCACCGCAACATGACGTCCCTGGGCGTGCAGTTTTCGTCCGACAGTGCTAAGTGGTCGACAGCTGACCACGAAAACGCTGTCACGGCCCGCAATGCTCTCGGCCTGCTTGAAAAGCACGGGGCATTGGTATTCGGCGCGGGCGGCGATTCAGGCCGCAGTTCCCAAATTTCAGTCGGCGCCGACATTTCCGTCCTGCTTGATTTTTTGGTCAAGAATCTTGACGCCCAGATCCTTAATCAGCAGACGCTGTGGACCAAGGATAACGAGGAGGCCGAGTTTTTCAAGGGCCAGAGAGTCGGCTTCCAAACACGTGTCTCCATCTCCGATACGGGTGGCCGGGCGACCTCTGATTTTGCCTACGAAAAGGTCGGCATGATACTCCGTACGCGGCCCAGTATCACGCCTGAAATGAACGTGGACATGATCATCAATGTGGTCCTCTCACAACTGACCTCGGAGATCATCAACACCCAGCGCGTTCGGACCGAGATGGATACCACCACGAATATGATCGTAGAGGACGGCCAGACATTGATGCTCGGCGGTATGCTCTTCCAGGAAGACAGCCAGATCCAGAGAAGGGTGCCGCTACTGGGTAGTCTGCCGCTGATCGGCGGGTTGTTTCGCCACAAAGAGAGCGTGCTGGCCAACCACGAGTTACTGATTTTTGTCACGCCTCATGTGGTGGATGGGGCCGACGGCACCTCGCCAGAGGCCCTAGAGGAAATCGAACAGTCCAAAGCCCGCCTGCGCACCATTCAGGAGGGACTGAAAAGAAATCGATTGCAGAAACCCGACTGAGCATCCAGGGGAGAGGGCAGATGACGGGTGCCAGTAGGGTCCTTAAAAAGTAAGTTCCTGGTTTAGATACTCAGTATGATTTGTTTAGAGTGGTTGTCATGCGGAGGTTGTTGCTGGGAATTTAGGGGTCGATACTCGGATTTACGCATATGCCTCGCTGACATGTAATGAACACTGAAATCCGAGTACCGACCCCTGTTTCGCTTGTCTGACCCTTAGGTTTTCCACACTTCTTGGGGACAAAGGAGATTTTATCCCCAAGAGGTGCGGATTTGTTGCAGAAGCAGAGCCACTGGGCTCGGCTGTTTATTCTTCAGCGACAGTGAATGCAGTGACAGCAACTTGCTCATTGTCAATTTTGAATTGAACTTCATAATCGCCAATTGGCCAACCTGCGGTTGGTTTAGAGAGGCTAAAATAGGCATTTTGCGTGTCTAATGTCGTTGTCAAACTCGCCGAAGTAATCTGAGTATCGTTCGTTGTATAAATCCAAGACGCTAGAATATCAGTCCCAATTTCCAAATCTTGCGTTGAGAAAGTGACAAAAATCTCCGGCGTATTGACAGTAAACTGGTTTGAAGTCGCAGTGGCTTCATAGGTGGCGGCATCAATACTTGTGGCTGTTTCTATGTTGTATATTGGGTCTGTCTCAGCAATGAAAACGGCGTAAACAACAAAAAGGACCACAACAAATAGAATCAGTTCGCTGTGTTTGAGCTTTTTCTCATACATGATGGTGTTGTCCTCCATACGGACTAGACGGAAGGTGACTTCTGTATCCTTGGGCGAGGCATTGATCGTAAACTCGCTGAAGGCATAGACGGAGGATGTACCGTAGAGCTGGACCAAAGAAGAAAACAGGCATTGGGATTAAGTTTCTCAAGCGGCGAGTTTTTTTTGATCTGGTTAAAATGCCTTTTGAGTAGTATTCTGTACGCACCAGCTCAGTCAAAAACAGACATTTATATTTACAGGGTATGGCATGTATATGGAGTCCTATGAGTAAAACAGGGAATGGTACAATGAAAAAGACCTTAATCGTATTTATCATGATGTGGCATGTGTGTTTCTCTGGAAACGTGGGTGCCAAGGATATTCAATTTGACCCTGCTGGCATTGGTTTGGCTACGCAAGCGGATTTTGACACCTTCATTTCGGAATTGGGTTCAGCCATTCAGTTTACTCCCATGGCCCCGGCCAAGACATTGGGTATTGTGGGCTTTGATCTTTGCCTGGAAACGGTGGTGGCTGATGTGGGTAGCCATAAGAAGAGTTGGCACTACATGGTGGAAGACAATGATACGTTCAGCTACATGGCCATGGGCCGGTTCCATGTACAAAAGGGATTGCCATTCAGAACGGATATTGGTGCCATGATCGAAGCTGTTCCAAACAGCAATATTTTGGCTTGGGGTGTTGAGATCAAGCATGGGATTATCAAGGAGGGGCTGGCATTGCCTTCGCTCACAGTGCGTGGTAGCTATTCCCAACTGGAAGACGTGGACGATTTTGACTTGAAGACCTATACCCTGGATCTTCTGCTCAGCAAGGATTTCCTCATGATCACGCCCTATGGCGGTGTGTCCGCCCTGCGCATTGAAGGTCGTGACAAGAGCTCTCTTGCCACGGGCTTCCTGGAGGCAGAAGAAAATGAAATACAGGCTATTGCCGGTTTCCAGGTCTCACCGTTTCCATTGTGCATCATCAGTGCGGAGGCCGTTTTTGGCGACGTCCCCCTGTATGGCATAAAAATTGGCATGGGATTTTGAGTACAGCAAGATCCAAACGCAGTCTCACCGTCCCTAATGGGCTTATCATTTGAATGACAGCAGGCACTTATCGAATTGAGTCCTGCGAGGAATTAGAGAGGGTCGTTTTCTTCCCAGACGGTCTTGTAGGCCCCGAGGCTGTCGAAATAATCGATCATCCGGCGATAGAACGGATGGGACGACAACGTCGCACTGTCGCCCACCATCAGCAATTTCCTGCGGGCGCGCGTTATGGCGACATTCATTCGACGGACATCCTGCAAAAAACCGATCTCGGCCCGTGGGTTGGATCGTACGAGCGAGATGACCACCGCTTCTTTCTCTCGTCCCTGGAAGCCATCCACGCTGTCGATCTCCAGGCCCGGCACGGGCAATTGTTCGCGAAGGAGACGCACCTGGGCGGCATAGGTGGCGATGACGGCGATGTCGCTTGCCGGCACGCCGCAGTCCAGGAGAGTATGAACCTTTCGGCATACAAGAGTCGCTTCATGCCGATTCAGTCGGCTCTCACCCTCTGGTTCGACCTCCTCGTCAAAGCTTGCTCCGGCTGTATCGATAAACTCGATTGGCCACTGTGAAGAGCAGCCTGTTGCCTTCGCATGGCCACTTCGTCACTGGAGAGGTCCAGTCGCCACGTTTCGTGTCCAGCCAGATCGTCCGGTATGTTCCCCAAGGCCACGCGCAGGGACCCTTTGGTACGGTCACACACCACACCGCGGTACTGGACCGTGCCCTTGCCAGTATCCGGGGAGAGTACGATGGGGCTACCCACACCCAGACGCGTCCAGGGCAGTGGTGAGCGTTTCCGTTTGGCCAGCTGCAGGATGTGTCGGCCTCCAAGACCCATGTCCTCATCGGAAACGATCAGGTCCACCATACTGGTTCCGGCTCGCTCGGCGTCAGCGGCCGATAGGCGCCGGCCTCGCTCGGCCACCCTCCTCGCTTCCTCTCGGTTCTCCAACTCGAGCAGGCGGGCCAATCGTTCAAAATGACACCCCTCGGTGTCTGAGTCACCATTAGAATCAGATCGCCTTTGGGGGCAAGGCGCACCACATAGACGAAGTCCATGCCCGATTCAGGAAACACCCCCACAGACACCACTGAGCGTCTGGCCGAATTCATGACCCCATTTCGATGCATCCACTCCTGCGCGCGTTCAAACACGCTGTTCTGCAAGAGTGGTGTGCCCAAAGACTGTATTGCAAATAGAAAAGAAAACAGAACAGCCCATTTTTCCATACCCATATCTGGTTCCTTATGTGCGGGTGATTTAAACCACGATAGAAATTGCTAGTATACACACAAATTTGAATATAAACCATCTAATGAAGAAACAATTGGGGTAGACTTCAGCAAGAAGCAGCGATTTCTCAACTTAGCTCTTCAAAGCATGTACCCCCAACCCCCAACCCCTAACCCCTAACCCCTAATCCCCAACACTCAGATTGCGCCTTGAGTTTGGCCTGTTCTTGTTCTATGATCATCTTTGAGCAGTGATATAGATCGCTGACGTCTGCGACAAAACGATTTCGAAACCAGCTAACCCAACGGAAGAAAACAATGATGCATCACGTCAAGACAATCGTGGCGGCCACGGCCGTGCTTATATTGGCCGGTTTCTCAGCCAAGACCCTGGAAGCGCAGGGGGGTGTTTCTTCGGGCAGTACCGTGGCTCCCCATTTTTGGGACGAAATCCCTGTGTCACCCAGTACCACAATGCCAGAGAGGCTTGAAGATGGGTATTGGCATGGGCAATTTGAGAGGGTCAATGGAGAGGTTGCGAACGCAGACAATACAGACATCGTCTTCTTCGGAGATTCTATTACCTGGTATTGGTCTCTGGGTGGTGGAGCAGGTGAGTCTGTGTGGAGAGAAACCTATGGGGGGTACGACCCCATCAATATGGGAAACTCTGGAGACATCACGCCTGTCATGCTCTACAGGGCCACCCATGGCAACCTGGACTTTGCCAGGGGACAGGCACCCAAGATGGCGGTGCTGCTGTGCGGTACCAATAATTTCGTGGTCACTCAAAGCGCCGGAGGCAAGGTCCAGTGGCACCTGGGAGCTAAGTGCCCACCTGAGGATGTGGCCCAGGGTGCAAGGGCCATTGCCCAGATATTCCGCCGCCGTCTGCCCGGGACACGGGTGGTCATGATGGGCATTTTGCCTGTGTCCAACAGGGTTAAATGGGCCAGGTGTCAGCAGGCCAATGCTGTCAATGCTGCGGTGACCTGCAACCCGGGTGAAGTGGTCTATCTGGATTTACAGGACAGGTTTTTGCAGTCCAATGGTTTGATCAACCAGTTCCTGTTTTCTGACGGAACCCATCTGACGTCTGACGGGTATCGGGTCTGGGCCGAGAGTCTGCACCCGCTTGTTTCGGACATGATGGGCGCAACTCCCCTCGACCCTGTGAAGATTATGCTTATAGGCGACTCAACAACTGAGGGCCTCAGCTCATCCGTGTCATACAGGCGGTATCTGGACGGGATGCTGCGAAGGCAAGGGCACCTCATCGATTTTGTGGGGAGCCGGAACAAGCACAACAACAATCATACGGAACCGGACAGTTACCAATACGATGTGGATCACGAAGGCCACTGGGGCAGAAATTCCGATTGGCTGGCACAGCACATGGCTGGTCTGCTCATCTCCGAAGTGCCCGATGTGGCGGTTATTCACATGGGCACCGAGGATATCGTGTCAGGTGACAGCGCAGCAGGGACATTGACCGAAAAAACTATCAACAACATCGGCTCGGTGATAAGTGCACTGCGTGCACGGAACAAGACCGTGAAAATCGTATTGGCCAGGATCATTCCCGTTCGAGGCAAAACAGCGGAAGTCAACCTGTTGAACCTCAAGATCTCTCGATATGTCAGTGAGTATTCCACGCCGGAGTCTCCTGTTGTTTTGGCAGATCAGCATACCGGATTCAACGTGGAATGCGACCTGTCGCAGGACGGCATATTGCCCAATGTCACAGGGGCCAAAAAAATGGCACGCGTATTTGCAGCTGTCATCCAGAATATGCTGGGCATCGCTGGTAAATTTTAGGTGTGAACTCAAGGGGATCGCATATGAGCGGTACGATATCTCAGACCATCATCGATAGCACAGAAAGATACAAACACAGGCTAGCCTACCAGATTCGGGACGGCAAAAAAACTTCTAAAAAGACCCTGTATAAAGAGGTCAATGAGCAGGCTCGACGCATTGCCTTTTTTCTTGACAGGCATGGCATCAAGGCACAGGATCCCGTCGGGATATATGCGCCTAATTCCCCCCAATGGGCGATTGCGTTCGCAGGGATTATGTTTAATGATGGCGTCGCTGTCCCTATGGATCACAACAGTGGTCACGCCGAGTTGACGCATATCATTAGCGATACTGGCATTAAATGCGTATTCACCACGCACGCCTATGCATCAAGGCTGGATCGATATGATCTTCAATTAATCATTATCCTGGATGAAAATCAGGGTTGTGTTGCAGATTGCACGCGTAGGCAGTACACACTGTCAGAACTCTTGGCACGCTCCAATGGCAGAGGCGCACTGCCTCATGCCCAGAAGCAGGATGCGGCTGTGATCATTTATACGTCAGGCACAACTGCGGCTCCCAAAGGTGTTGTTCTTACGCATGAAGGCCTGCTTTCAAATGTCCATGCCATTATCAAGGCCTTGGATATTACTGAAAGGGATCGTTTTCTTTCGGTTATTGGGCTCAGTCATACGTTCGAATTATCATGCGGACTCATTCTGCCTCTCTGCGTGGGGGCTTCTGTTACCTACAATATGAGTCTTAAGTATACAAGGATATTCAACGACATGGCATTGACTCCGCCTACGATACTGCTTGCCGTTCCCCTGTTGTTTCAGATATTGCTAAAACGTGCTATCGAACGAGCCACCTCAACCAAAGACCTGTCTCAGGGACCTGTTGAAAGGAATAGGTCTGAAGTGGATGTGGCGGCACATACCCAGGCCATCTTCGGTGGTGCTTTGCGATTTTGTATCAGTGGAGGCGCCCCTTTGGCCGTCTCTGTCATTGAAGGCTATCGGGAGGTTGGTATACGGATGCTGCAGGTATACGGATTGACGGAGGTGTCGGGTGTGTCCACCTTGACGAGTCTTGATCAGACCCCTCTGAATTCGGTTGGGACCCCTCTATCTCATGTGGAGATAAAGATCAAGACCGATCGTAACTCTGCGGTGGGTGAAGTGTATATCCGCGGTGTCAGTATGATGAAGGGATACAACAACAACCCACAGGCGACAAATGAGTCCGTCCAAGAGGGCTGGCTGCATACGGGTGATGTCGGCACCATGGACAACACAGGGAACTTGTATATCTGTGGTCGATCCAAAAATATGATTGTCACCAATGCAGGCGCAAAGGTCCATCCCGAGGAACTTGAGCAACGCATTCAGGCAAGCAGGTTCGTGGCAGAAGTCTGTGTTTTAGGCAAACAGAGACCGGACGGGACTGAAACTGTTCATGCCGTTGTGGTGCCTGAGCAGTCTGCTTACCAAACGTATCTGAAAGATTGTAGCACCGAAAAGACGCTGGCGATTGAAATACATGAGTTGCTTCTGGCGGAGATCGCGGAACTGACGTCTGATCTGGCATCGTACAAAAAGATACATACCGTGCAAATACTGAATACACCTTTGCCTCGGGGAAGGACACGCAAGATTATACGGGACCAGGTTACTCGTGAAATAAATGCCGTTTGATTTCAAGAGGACAAAACATGTTATTGAAATCCACATCAAGCGTAAGACGGATTTTTCTCAGGGGAATGCCTATTGTATTGCTTGCTTGTGCGGTGGCGATACTCTTTTTTTTCCTTCGCATTGAACTGGGTGTGAAAAAAGTCTGTGGCATGGCGACGGGGGAGTAACATGACTCAGGCGGGGGACTGTTCAAGTTTTGCTCACGCGGGCGTCACGCAATATTGCTTTATACGCCCATATTGTTTACCCTGACGTATGCAGCACAAAAATGGTATGCTTTGGCCATGTGATGTACTTCGACAGACTTGTTTTTTTTGGAAGGACACTGACTATGAATCAGAATAACAGTACACGACGCGAATTTCTTAAAGCGGCAAGTTTGGGCGTGACGACACTCTCTCTGTCTTCATGTGCATCATTGTCTAGAAAGCGGTCTGAGAATCAATCATTCAGTTTTGTGCAGATTTGTGATACGCAATTGGGCATGGGCGGCTATGAACATGATGTGAAAGCTTTTGAAACGGCTGTGGCAAAAATCAACGAGTTGAATCCCGATTTTGTGGTGATCTGTGGTGACCTGGTCAACACGGCCAACGAGGAATCGTTTTCAGACTTTAAGAAGATTAAAGCCGGACTCAATGTTCCCTGTTACTGCGTGCCAGGAAACCACGATGTCGGGAATGAGCCTATGCCGCAGTCGTTGCAGTTTTATCGCCAGGTCATGGGCGAGGACTATTATTCGTTTGAGCATAAGGGATATTCCTTTGTGGGTGTGAACACACAATTATGGAAGGCCCCTGTGACTGATGAAACAAAAAAGCATGACGCCTGGCTTGAGAAGACTCTAGAGACTGCCTCAAAGAAGAGATTGCCCGTCTTTGTGGTTGGCCATTACCCTTTGTTTCTAAAGGAACCGGATGAGGGGGAGGAGTACATGAATCTGCCTCCTGCCAAACGAAAAGAGCTCCTCGGCCTCTATGAAAAGAGAGGCGTGGTGGCTGTACTGGGTGGACATACACACCGGCTGCTCATCAACGAGTACAAAGGCATCCAATTGGTCAACGGTGAAACCACGAGCAAAAATTTTGACAACCGTCCTTTTGGTTTTCGCTTGTGGCATATTGGAAATGAAAGACCATTCCTGCATGAATTTGTGCCCCTGGCTGATGTCTAGAACGCTCTGAGGCCCTGCAAACCTGGATAAATACGCTTCCTTGTTTGTGGCATCTTCTTGAAGAAGCGTTTCTTTTTGTGTTGTATGCGGAGAGGTGATGTGCCAAGCCAATCTCCTTGATTTGCCTCGATACGGGGGTATAATCATATTTGTCTCCGATGACAATGATTTGTCAAAGATAAATTGTGTGAGAAGACCAATAAGAAAGGGAGTCGATAATGAGACGGACAAGACTGATGATGGGGGTTGCGATCGTGGCCATGGCAGCGACCACGTGGGCTGCAGAGTGGCAGCCGGCAGGGGACTTCATTCGGACCCGTTTTGCCAAGGATGTGACGCCTGATAACGCATGGCGTGAGTATCCACGGCCGCAGATGGTGCGCAAGGATTGGCAGAGTCTCAATGGTCTCTGGCACTATAAAGTGGGTGCCAAGGGCGGAGCGTATGCTGCGATGAGCCAGGTGCTGGGACAAGGCGGGGATGGCGCAATCCTGGTGCCGTACTGTATTGAATCGAGCCTCTCTGGTGTGGGCCGAATATTGGAACCCAAGGAGGAGCTATGGTATCAGCGACAGTTTAATGTCAAGAAAAAGGATCATCGTCTGATTCTGCACTTTGAGGCCGTGGACTACGAATGTACTGTGTGGGTTAATGGCAAGGCCGTGGGCACACATACCGGTGGCAACAATCCATTTTCCTTTGACATCACGGATGCGGCCATGGACGGGGTCAACCGGCTGTCGGTTCGCGTCTGGGATGACACGGGTGGTTATCAACTCAGGGGCAAGCAGGTCATGAAACCGGGCGGGATCTTCTACACGCGTGTGTCAGGCATCTGGCAGACTGTGTGGTTGGAGAGGGTGCCGGCCACCTATATCAAGCATGTGAAGATTGATACAGCCCATGATCCTGCCCACATCACGATCAAGACCTTTGTTGGGGGTGACCGCTCCAAGGCCGATGCTGTTCGAGTTACGGTCACCCTGGACGGCAAGAAGGTGGTTTCAAAGAAGGGGCCCCTGGACGGGACGACCCTTACCATCAAAAACGCCAAGCTGTGGTCTCCGTCTCAACCGACCCTGTACGATCTCAAGATTGTCCTTCTCAATGGTCGCAAACGCTACGATACGGTGACGTCCTACACAGGCATCCGCACTGTGGGAAAACAACAGGATGCTGCCGGACACTGGCGTTTTACGCTGAACGACGAGGAGATTTTCCATCTCGGACCGTTGGATCAGGGTTGGTATCCGGATGGGTTGCTGACGTCTGCCTCGGAAGCTGCGATGTTGTTCGATATCCAGTACATCAAGGAATCGGGCTTCAATATGATTCGCAATCACATCAAGGTGCGTCCGCGCCGCTACTATTACCATTGCGACCGATTGGGCCTGATGGTTTGGCAGGACCAGGTGTCCACACGCTACAAGGGTCCGAAGTGGACGCGCATGAAGGAGGACCCCAAGGACGGTGAGTGGGATGATACCGCACACGATCAGTTTATGGTCGAGTTCAAGGAGATGATTGACAGCCTCTACAATGCGCCCTGCATTGTGGTCTGGATTCCATTCAACGAGGCGTGGGGACAGCACTGCACCATGGAGATTGGAAAATGGACTGTTGAATATGATCCGTCGCGACTGGTCAATGTGGCCAGTGGAGGCAATTACTGGCCCGTGGGTCACGTGGCGGACCATCACAGTTATCCGCATCCGGACTTCCCTCTGGATGACACCCGGTTTGACAATGACATCAAGGTGGTGGGTGAGTTCGGTGGGCATGGCTTCGTGGTGGACAAGACGCATCTCTGGAATCCTGATGCACGGAACTGGGGCTATGGTGGTTTGCCCAAGGACCAGGACGAGCTCATGGCACGCTACATGGAATCATTTCGGCGTATGAAAGATCTCAAGAAGAAGGGGATCGCCGGCGCAGTGTACACCCAGACCTCTGATGTGGAGGGTGAGGTCAACGGGTTGCTGACATACGACCGTGCCGTTGAAAAATTTCCGCGTGAGAAACTCAACGTTATTCACAAGGCACTCTACGCAGTACCGGTTGAGATGAAACGTCCATGATAAGGAGACTTCTTACTGAAGTTTTGCAAACTTCAAGTTTTCAGTTTTCAGTAGGCAGTTTTCAGCAGGAAAAACGCGTTTTGCTAAAAACTGAAAACCAAAA
>CAZBTJ010000095.1:0-21735 GCA_964494325.1 uncultured Pirellulales bacterium | reverse complement strand
CGAAAATCGATACAGGAGTCGTTGTCACCGCATTTGTTTATTTAAATTTCTTTGTGGCCCCCGATGATGTAAAATTACACAAGAACATTGTTTTAGGTTTTTGCCCTTGGGGCGGGTGGTGGTTCCCTCGTGACCCACGTGAACAGCAGTGGCTCTACACGCAATGGGATAAGTGGAAAAAAACTGGGGCAACGCTTTACTTCCGTCCCAATTCTATGTTCAACGGTGGTTCGATGCCTCATGTTTTTGCCCATGAAATGGGGGATGACTTTAAATACATGATAAAAAATGGCTGTGCAGATACCGACTTCGATGGATTTACCGGCCAATGGGCGGCTAATGGAACAACTTCTTACCTTTTGTTCCGTCTTCATAATCATCCCGATGAGTCTTAAGAAAAGCTCACCCTCTCTTGAGTTCATCCAACAAAGCGATTGCTTCAGTCATTTCCGGGCTATATTGGTTTGGCCCCATACTCGGTGTGTGGTTTGTCTCTTGATCATACTGGTGCTTTAACGTATTGATCATCCATTCCAGTGTTCTAATAACCCGCTCTTTATCAATCGTATTTTCGTCCATAACACATTCACTCCAATACTTGGTTAAATAATAGCCCTTTTCCTACCCCCTAGATAGAGCTTGCATGCCTTAAACTCCAAGGATACCATTAATAATGGATTTGACAACTGGTTAGTTATTGTCTTTTCCGGTTCAAAGCATGTGTCTATATAGAAGGTTCACTATGGTTCGGTCGTTAATATTTCTAGTATTGATATCTGTAGCTACAGCTTCCGATGACTGTTTGTCAAATGAACCGCTTGATCAAGAAACGGCAGCGTCCAGTGCTAAGCAGTATACGGGAAAGATTGTGCTGGGTGAGAAAGAGTTGATATACAACGACAGCAAGATACCTATCCGGTATGATGGGTCTTTATCAACGATCAAGAGAGATGATTCAACCATGTTCTTCTTTCACTCTTACGGTTGTCGAGAGCTTGGTAATAGAAGCAGACATTCGTGGTTTTATGGCACGGAAGCTGATCCTCTCGCACACCTCGTCTCAGAGACGACGGAGGCAAAATTATGGGATTACCACGGATACTATCAGGATACGGTACAGAGCGGGATATGGATATTGGGTATGTACCAAAGAGCGAATGGTGATCTATTAGCCATTACCCATTCTGAAACAAACTACAACCTCGGCGACAGAACTTTTGACTATTCAATTGGTATTGGTTATTCGATAGACAAGGGCAAGAGTTGGACTTATTGCGGTGAGATTATCAAGCCTGCTTCTCGTAGAACGAATGTCGGTGGAGGAGCTTACATCATAAAAGATAAGCATCTCTACATATATTACAACGATCGGGGAACAGCCAGGAGCAGCCATAAGGGAATATGCGTGGCAAGAGCGCCGATGCAAGAGGTGCTGGAGAACGCGGAGAAACATCAGGTGAGTCGTTGGCATAAATACAGAGATGACAAATGGGAGACACTGGCTCTTTCAGAAATAGCAGGTACACCCGTTATCCCAACTGTATATGGCGGCGAAGATTGCCATTCAGATGCAGCCTATTGTGTGCCTTTGAAAAGATACCTATTTACCGTTCAATCACAGATCGGCAACAAACTGCTGCTTTACTCTTCATCAAATGGAGTCAACTGGGTTTTCGAAACACTCATTGATGCATCGGAGTCTAATCGCTTCATGCCGTATTCTACATTCGTCGATTTTAATGGACCACGGTCTGATTGTAGTGAAATAGACGATGAGTTTTACATATACTACCCACACAAATCTAAACAGGATCATGATGTGGATGATATGTATCGACGTTTGATAACAATAAAATGATCTAAAACGTAGTTTTTAACTTCGCTTCCTAATCCTGACAAAAGCATACAGTTGAATAATGGAACAAAACCATGAGTATGAAATTCTACGATGATGACGGAACAGAGATCAACGCCGACCTCATCCCCAAACCGGATCTCTGTATCACCTGTGTAAAGGATGATGTGCCTGGCAAAGAAGAAGTGCTCTGCACCCTGACCCGCGCCGACCAACAAGGTGAACCAGAGTTTCACTGTGAGGCTTATCAGTCCAAGCAATAACCGGCAAGACATGGAAAAAACAAAAAACCGCTCCGCTCACATAAGACGTTCGGCAAGAGACATGATATGGTATCCGTGTGTACGAGTCCCGGCTTTGTATCCCCCGTCGTGGACCAAGAACTCCTGGAAGTCCTTTCACGCTTTATGAGGAAAACTTGAAGAGGGGGATGCCTATCGAACTCACCCAACCTGCTCACAGGCCCTCACCAGCGTCAGAATCGCCCGATCTGATTGGGTTGGGTGGTTGGGCCATGCTTTTACAATGTTAGCGAGATCAGCATCACGTCCAGGACGTGCCCAGCCAGTTCCAGCACATGGCAACTTAAATGCAATTATGAACGCGTGATGGGTAGCGGGTGCACGAGCTGGTGATAACGTCAGGCCATCTTCCCATCGGCTTTGGCCAAAGCCTTCCTCAGAGCCATTCTAGCGATATTTAAGCGTCCAAATCACTCTACCCACTCAGTGATACCCATTCACCTGCGTTCGTTCATTCTGGCTCCGTAAACTCATCGGCCCTTGATAAGTACAGCCTAGTCCACGAGCGCCTGATAGCAGAGGGCGCGGAAATCATGGCCAAATTGCTGCTGCCGCGAGCCTTGCATGCGAATCTGGATCATATAGATGCCGACCATGTTTTCCTTAGGGTCCACCCAGAAATGAGTGCCATTGCCGCCCCACCAATCGTACAGCCCAGGGGTGCTCAAAGTACCCTGTCGAGCGATGTCTCTTATGACGGCGAAGCCCAGGCCAAAGCCGTAGCCCTTGCGACGCCAATCCAGTTCCAGCTCGCCCAGGTGATCCATCGTCATCAGCTCTACCGTCTTTCGTCCTAAGAGCCGCACGCCCTCAAGCTCGCCCTGATTGAGGAACATCTGGCAGAAGCGCAGGTAGTCCGTCGCCGTGGACACCAGGCCACTGCCTCCGGAAAAATAGGTCGTCTTGTGATATCGGCTGCTCACGGCAGGAGGTATCGGGACCAACTCACCCTGGTTGTCGCGAAAATAGAGTTCCGCGAAGCGATTCAATTTGCCTTTCGGCACGGTGAAACTCGTATCGAACATCTTCAAGGGCACGAGGATCCGTTCCTGCAGGAAGCGGTCCAGCGGCATCCCCGATACGACTTCGACCACACGGCCCAGGACCTCGGCGTTGAGGTCGCCGTAGTGCCACTGTGTCCCCGGCTGATTTCTTAGGGGACGTTTCGATAGATTGGTGATCATTTCCGCCAGTGTCTTGTCGCCTCCAGTGCGGTAATTGAGACCGGAGGTGTGACGGAGTAGATCCTGGATCGTAATCTCCCGTTCGGTCGCCACGGTTCCGCCTTCTCCATCGCTGACTCTCAGACCCTTCAACTCGGGTAGAAATCTGGAGACCGGATCGGTCACACGCAGTTTGCCTTCTTCGAAGAGCATCATGATGGCCGTGCTGACAATGGCCTTGGTCTGAGACCGGATGCGGAAGATGGTGTCTGGACGCATGGCTTGATTCTTCTCCCGATTCTGCATGCCCCAGGTCTCGAAGTAGCCGATCTTGCCTTTCCTTGCGATCAGACCCAGCGCTCCAACGATTTTGCCTTCGTCCACCAAGGCCTGGCTGACTGCTCCAATCCGTTCAAGCCGCTCGGGCGAAAGTCCCAAACTCTCTGGTGAAACGTGTGGCAGGCCCTGTCCCCAAACCGAAGGGGCTGCGCAGATCGAAAGCAGGCAAGCAACGAGTCGAACATGGTTCATGAGTTCCCTTTCTATAGGCATTTAGGTACTACAGCTCAGTATCGTGTAGCCCTTTTCATATTCTCAAATCAAGCGCGACAATGCATGGCAAATTGAAGCTCTATTCGGCTAAGGATTAACGCCTATTCCTTTGCCAACTCGGCATTTGGCAGAAAGTCGCTCATCAGCCAGAGCTTGGACATCGATTCTCTCAGGTAGTACGCGGCTTTGGTCCCGTCGGGTGAAACACAGTACCCCCCACCCATTCTGTCCGAGATTCGCACGGGATCCGATTTGCCGTCCAACTTGATGGCGTACTGTGCCCGATCCTCTTGACGCTGGCTACGTATTATATCAAACACATATCTGCCATCTTGGAGCCAAGACGAACAATACGTGTCGAATAGGACCTTGGAATCTTCACTGGCATAGATTTCCCTGGGCTCTCCACCCTCAATAGACACGGCCATGATACTCAGGCGATGCTTTTTCCAATTTGTCAGACTCCAACGCACGGTAGACGTGTAGATTATTTCCTTGCCATCGGGCGTGAAAATCGGCTTCGAGATTGCGCCATCCGATGTTGCCAAGTGCCGACGATTCTGACCGTTGGTGTCAACGATATAGAGCTGAGGCTTCTTCTCGCTTCCCGAGGTTAGGGCCAGGTGCTTCCCATCGGGTGAAAGATGCATGCCCCCGCGGAAATTTGGATCGTGGTATATCAGTTTCCGTTCATGCGAACGAATGGAAACAGAATAGATACCGGCAAGAGTCTCCCCTGGATTCTCGGGATCGGCCCCCTTGCCTGGATAGAGAATGTGTTCGTTATCCGGATGCCATGTGTTGGTTCCAGCGCGAATAATTGCTTTGACATGGCCCAGTGTCCTCTTGTTTTGCCCATCGGAATTCATCACGCAAAGAAGTGGTTCCCCTTCCCCGGATTCCGAAGTTTCGTAATAGGCTATATGTCGGCCGTCTCGCGACCATGTCGGCCAGGAGGCCGCTAGTTTACTGCTGGTCAACCGATTGCGTTCTCCCAGAACACTTCCGCGGACGGGATCGATGTTTGTGGAGAAGATCTCGGATTGATAATCATCTGTGTCAAAGAGGAGACTTCCGGAATTCGAGCACGAGTAGAGCGTGACATGCTCTCCCATATCCGACACAACAATCTCTAGTTCTCCTATTGGTTTTCCCCTCTGAAAAGCAATGGAGAAGAGGTTGTGGCGGTTCCAGTCGTCGCGGTTACTCATGAAGAGAATGTGTTTGCCGTCCGCAGTCCAGAGCGGATTCCAGGTGGCTGCTTTGTGAGAAGCAATACGAATTGGCTCGCCCGAGTCAATGGCCTGAACAAAGACACCGTATTTCTCTTCTTTCTCATTATACACGACGTACTTTCCGTCTGGCGATAAACGAGGCCGTACCCACCAGTCCCACTTGAACGGACGAATAACTGCTTGTGCTTCCCCGGTCTTCAGATCGACGAGTTGAACGCCCTCACCCGGCTGATCAAGGGCGGGATCGACCACGAGTAAGAAACGGCCATCCCTGGACCAGTCGCACGGGATACCTTGAATGGTCGTTTTCTCCACATCTCCCGACGCGAGGGTGAGGATACTTATCGTTTGCTCCGCCCACGGATTAGAAGACACCTTCGCCATACCATCCGGCGACCAATCGAGATCGCTCGCGTCCAAAAACGCCATTCTCTTGCCATCTGCCGCCCATACGGGGGAGAAGAGGAGGGCAGAGTGTTCGTATTTGCGTTCCGCGCCGGTGGAGAGATCGGTGACAACGATCATCCCTTTGTCGTCACCCGGGTAGACCATCTTCAGTCCATCTGGCGAGAGCCTCTTGTACGCACCAACTTGTTCGCTGTGCAAGAGACGAAGTTTCATCTGGGACTGAGGCGGATCCATGCCTGGTGAGGTACCGCCTCTCGTAATTTGAGGCGCATCCGGCAATACGATGCAGGCCAAGCCAATAATAAATGCTGCTGCCATTGGCGACCAACTGTAGGAAGAGTTTTTGAATTGTGAGATCATGATCATTCTCCTTTCCAAACGGGACGTGTCTTCGAGAATACCGGCCACGGAGGGCAGGTATTGGGGCTGCGAGAATCGCTCAAGGAGCCGGACCAGCGTGCGTCCGTACAGGGGTGTCTCCTCAGACGCCATGCGGGACATGGCCAATGCATCACAGGCGGTCTCCTGGTCGGCATGCATCTGTCGGAAACCGAGCCAGATCAGCGGATTGAACCAGTGCAGGATCTGCAGGATGGCCGTCAGCCAACGGGCGTAGATGTCGCCGCGTTTGAGGTGGGCCAACTCATGCAAGAAAACGTATTGCAGCTCATCGAGACTCACCATTTCCAGGAGGCCCTGCGGCAGCAGAATACGCGGTCTGACAAAACCGAAGAGGGCCGGGCTGCGCACCTTGTCCGTGACCACCACTGATACCGGGGTCTTTACATGCATCTGCTGCTTGCAATCTTCGAGCAGTTCAAGGACCTTCTGATCCACTAATTGGCGTTCAGCGGTGACAAGCAGCCAGAGATGCAGGTTGCGCAGGCCGATATAGACGCCGAGGCCCACCGCGCCAGTGAGCCAGAGCCATGGCCAGATTGCAAACAGCCACGCACGCACGGTCGAGAGGCTCGAATCCTGCACTTGCCCAGTGTCGGATTCTGCTCCGGACATCGCAGTTTGTTGTGGGGCAGTGCCGGGCTCAACGTTCGCAGTTCCTACAAGCGGTATCTGTTTTTCCGCCAAGACGGTCCCAGTCTCCTGCTTGGACTTCGCAGCCGGTTCAGAGGTATCGGGAACCTCATTATTGCTGACATTGTTATCAGTCATAGCCGTAGAGTGGCTACGAGGAACCAATTGGAGAATCAGACTGGATAGGCTGAGCCTGCTCTGGGGCATCCACGGTGAGGCAAGTCGAACCAGGAGAAGTAGCCACAGGGCATATTGCCAGCGTGCAGTCAGCCTGGCCCGCAAAGACCATTTGATCGCGATGATCAAGACTATCAGCACACTCCCTTGAATGGTGGTTTTCAGCAACCAACCCCAAAACGGAGACATTTCTATACTAATAAAGTTCATTTGATTCTCCCATAAGAGGGGATTCATGACTTTTTCTTGGACGAGCCTTTGCCATCGAGGATCTGTTTGAGTCGTTTGATCTGTGCCGGTGTCAACTGTTCGTGCTCCACCATGGCAGCCAGCATCGGTTCAACAGAGCCACCGTGGAAGTGATCCAGGAACGTCTTGGTCTTGGCTCGGACACAATCAGCCTCCGCCACCCTGGGGGTATAGAGGTATTGCCGACCGTTCTTCTTAAAAGAAAGGGCCTTTTTTTGTACAAGTCGGTTGATGAGCGTGCGAATGGTTTCTCGCTTCCATGCAGTGCGCGAGATCAACTCGTCCACTATTTCGTTGGTCATTTTGGGGCCGGATTGCCAGAGTATCCGCATAACTTGCCATTCGGCATCAGAGATTTGTGGTAACCGTTTCATAAGTGTCTCCATAAACTATTACACAGGTAACATGTATTAAAATATCACACGTGTAACATGTTATCAAGAGAAAAAGCAAAATAGTTTTATTATCCTATGGGCTCACCTAAACGCGGTGGGCGGTGGATGCACTGGCTGGCGTAGACGATCTTGCTCCACACGCTCACGGCCCCTCGCAAGTGTCAGGATCGTCCGATCTGATTGGGGTGGGTGGGTGGACCATCTCAATGTCGCTAAGATTTTCTTCTACTGACGACTGGCAACTCTTCTCTTACACCTTTCTCCGCATTTTGAGGCAGAAACAGGACTTTTGAAAATATTCTCAGGGAATCGTTCTTTTTCTTATTGATGTTTATGACAAACGTCATATATTTGATATGACATATGTCATAGGAGAATTATCATGACCAGACGAAAAAGACCTGCAATGAGTCCTGCTGAAACGGAAGTCCTGCGATTGGTCTGGGAGTCAAAAAAAGCCACTGTGCAACAGGTGTATGATGCGCTACCTGAAAACCGTAAGGTAACCTATGTGACTGTGGCTACGCTCCTTCGTAGGCTCGAGGAGAAGGGATACCTTAAACACCGAGCCCAGGGGAAGGCGTTCATCTATACGCCTGCTGTGAAAAAGGAAGAGGTTATCAACAGGACGATCGGTGACCTCGTGCAGAGGCTGTTCGGCGGGAATCCTGTGCCTCTCATGCAGCATCTGGCTCTGCACAGTGGGATAAGCGATGAGGACATCGAAAAACTCAGGGATTTAGCGAAAAAGAAATAGCCTGGGACTTGTGAAGGAGTCATTACTATGGAAGCCTATATGAATCCGGTGACCCGGTATTTATTTGCTCAAAGCTGGCAGATCGTACTTTTGGCCGGGATGGTAGGCGTGATATCATTCGCTCTTAGGCACAGAAGTGCTCATGTTCGCTATCTGTTGTGGCTCATCGTTTTGGCAAAATGTCTAGTGCCCCCGATCTACTCTGTACCGGTAGCGGTCCTGCCCGACAGGGCACCCGTCGAGCGCTTGGCGCAGGTCGTGTTGCCGGAGATGGCTGAGACGCTGGGCACTGATTCGGTGCCCACTGCTACGCGTGCGCGGGTGCCAGAGGAGCCAGTTGAGGACGTCCGTACGCCACACATGTCGATACCTGCCCTAGCCAACCCCGCCGAAATCATTGTTCTGATATGGTTAGCAGGGGTTGGCTTGTTTCTCTTGTGGGTGGGTGGCAGAGCCATTCGGTACACGTCGTGGCTACGTGGCCGCAGGACGCCCCTTCCGCCTGACCTGGAGCAGGCGTTCCGAGCGTTATTTAGTAGGCTTAAACCTAAAAGAAATGCCAAGAATCTGGTTGGTCAAGGATATTGGGCAACCCTTTGTCTGGGGTTTATTTTACGGGAGTGTTTACCTGCCGGATGACTTTGTCGGTCTGGAAGATCCCCACCAGTGCCGGACGGTCTTGGCCCATGAACTCAGTCATGTGGCCCGTTTTGATGCGGGTGTCAATTTGCTTCAGGTGCTGGCCCAGGCCGTCTACTGGTTCCATCCGCTGGTCTGGTGGATAAATAGGAAGATCCGCGTGGAGCGGGAGAAGTGCTGTGATGAAATGGCCGTCGCTCGGCTCAGCATGACACCGGAACATTACACCGGTGCCATTGTGGAAGCATTGGCCCAAGAGCGGCGGTCCATTCATCCCATCCCCTCGTTAGCCATTGTAGGTTCCGCCAGAGATATCGAAGAAAGGATAAGAACCATGATGAGACCAGGAAGACACTTCTATACACGCCCAAGTATTATCGCAGCGATGGCCGTGCTATCTCTGGCTTTGTTGACGGTGCCCACTGCCCTGGTACTGACGAGCCGCGCAGAAACAGAAGCAAGTGCTCAACAGGCGGAGAAAGCAACCGTCATTGCCCAGGAGGAGGCCCAGAAGGCCCCTCAATCACTTCACGAAGCAGCCGCATCGGGGAATAGTGAGCGAGTCAAATTACTCATTGCACAAGGTGCCGATGTCATGGCTCGCGATGATAAGGGGGGAACACCCCTCCACAGAGCAGCGGGGAACGGCCATAAAGCCATCGTTGACATCTTGCTCGAAAACGATGCCGATATCAACGCTCAGGATAATAAGGGAAGGACTCCTCTATACCTAGCAGCGTCGTGGGGGGGCTATAAAGACATGGTGGAAATCCTGCTTGAACAAGGCACAGACATCTCCCTGCTGGATAATGACGGATGGAACGTATTACACACTGCGGCCGAGGCGGGGCAATGGGAAATCGTTGTCATGCTCATGGCCAAGGGCCTCAAACCGGAAACCGGTGTCACAAAAAATCTCCCCCCCTGGGCTCCAATAGGCACTACTGCATTGCACCTTGCAGCCCAGTACAACCAGATTGCGGCGGTGAAAGCGCTTCTTGCCACCGGTATGGACGTCAATATCAGGAACGAGAAGGGGGAGACGCCGTTGTACTCTGCAGTACGTTTCAGGAGGAGCGGCATTCGGCTCCTTGAATGCCTCCTTGGCGCAGGCGCCAACGTCAATGTCAAGGCCACGAATGGGAATACGCCTTTGCACATGGCAGCCCCGAGCAAGTTTGAGATAGCGGAATGGCTCATCAACAAAGGGGCGGATGTAAATGCCAAAAACGAGTCAGGTAGAATTCCTCTGCATGCGGCCCCCGAGTGGGGAGATCGGGGCCTGGACAAAGTCAATCTGCTCATTCGCCACGGATCCAAGGTCGATGTAAAAGACCAAGAGGGCTGGACGCCTCTCCATCAGGCGGCTGGAAGCGGCTCTATCGAAATCGTGCAGCGACTCATTGCCAATGGCGCAGATATCAACGCGCAAACCACGGATGGCAGGAAACCAATGGATGAAGCGCTAAAGATGGATTCCATTAACGATAAGCTTGACCTAGGGCTGCTTGAGGTGGCAAAACTGCTTCTGAAAAAGGGCACGACGCCTTCGTCGATCCATTTGGCGGCCTATGCAGGTGATATCGAGAGCGTAAGAGAGTTTGTCGCGCAGGGCGTGGACGTCAACGGTAGGAATGCATTAAAACTCGCACCGTTACACACTGCCTCTCTTGGGGGGCACAAGCAGATAGTCACATTTCTCATTGCCAAGGGTGCTGATCTCAATGCTGAAGCCTTCGAGCACAAGACGCCCCTGCATTACGCTGCCTGGGGGGGGCATGGCGATATAGCAGCGCTGCTTATACGCCACGGCGCCAACGTCCATGGTGTCGAGGGCAACATGACGAAGACCTATAGGGCTGCCATGACACCTCTGCAGCAGGCCGCATTCCATGCTCGGACGGATGTCATTGAAGTCCTGCTTGACCACGGTGCCAACGTCAATGTGAAAGGTGGCAATGAACGTACGCCCTTAGCCGACGCTATGTGGGGAGGGGGAGACAAGCAAGTAATAGAGCTACTCATGTCTCGAGGGGCGGACATAAATGCAGGCGCCTTGTCTTGTGCAGCTTTTTTCGACCGACATGAATTCGTGAAGCTGTTTATCGCCGCAGGCGCAAATGTCAATATGCAGTTTTCCTATGGAGGATGGCTATCGACTCCTCTACACACTGCTGCCAATCGCGGCCACCCAAAAACTGCCAAGATGCTCTTGACTGCAGGGGCGAAGATGGATGTCAAATGCAGTAGAGGCTTGACACCCTTGCGTCATGCGATCGTTACCGACGACGACGAACATAATGAAACCGTGAACCTGCTTATCGCTGAAGGCGCGGACATCAATGAGCAACTCGTAGATACGGGACAGACGCCTTTGCACTATGCTGCCGGCAACGACCACAGGAAAATTGCCAAGACGCTCTTGACTGCCGGGGCAAAGATCAACATCAAAGACAAAAAGGGAAGGACAGCTCTGGCAGTGGCGCGACAATATGCCAATACCGAGATCGTCGAAATGCTGCTGAAACACGGGGCAAAGGAATAGCAGTCCGGAGCAGGTCGAATGCATGTTGAATACCTGAACACAGGAAAGCTAAAGATCATGCCGTGATTAGTATCATATGCGTTTGAAAAGCACAGTCTATTTCTTTGCCAACTCGGCATTTGGCAGAAAGTCGCTCATCAGCCAAAGTTTGGACACCTTTGTGAGTCGGTAAAATACGGCTTTAGTTCCGTCGGGTGAAACGGCGTAACCCCCACCCATTCGGTCCGAGATTCGCACGGGCTCCGACTTGCCTACTAATTCAATGGCGTATTGCGCGGAACTCTCTCCGAGGCGTATTATATCAAACACATATCTGCCGTCTGGGAGCCAAGACGAGGCGTACGTATCGAATACATAATTCGGATCTTCATTGGCATAGATTTCTCTGGGCTCGCCACCATCAATAGAAATGGCCATGATACTCTCGCCACGGTTTGGCCAATCCTCACGCGTGGAAAACGTGTAGATTATTTCCTTTCCATCGGGAGTGAAAACCGGTTTCGATATTGCGCCATCCGATTTCACCAATTGTCGACGCTTTTGGCCGTCGTAGTCGACTATATATAACTGAGGCTTCTGATCGCTTCCTGAGGTTAGGGCCAGATATTTCCCATCGGGAGAGAGACGCATACCCCCCTGAAATTCGGGATCCTGATATATTAGTCTGCGCTCATGCGTACGAATGGAAACGGAATAAACGCCGGCAAGGGTTTCCTCTGGATTTTCAGGGTCGGCCTCCGTACCTGGGTACAGAACATGTTCGTTATCCGGGTGCCATGTCTTGGCTACACTACGATTAGGCGCATTAACACTGCCTAGTGTCCTCTTGTCACTCCCATCGGAGTTTATAACGCAAAGACGAAGATCCTCGGACTCCGTATTCTCGTAATAGGCGATATATTGCCCGTTTCGCGACCAAACTGGCCAAGTGGCCTGGGACTTACGATCGGTCAACTCGACGGACTCTCCCAAAACACTTCCGCTGACTGGATCGATGTTCGTGGAAAAAACTTGATGTGAAAAACCGCCGCCTTCGGAAAAGAGGAGACTCCCGGAATTCGAGCACGAGTCGAGCGTAACATTGTCACCCATATCCGACACAACAATCTCTGGTTCTCCCATTGGCTTTCCATTCTGGAAAGCCATGGAATAGAGATTGGGTCGTCCCAATTCTCCCTTGCTCATAAAGAGAATGTATTTGCCGTCCGCTGTCCAGAGCGGGTTCCAACCACCATTTCCGTGAGAAGTAATCCGAATGGGCTCATCCGAGTCAATTGGCTGGACATATATGTGATATGTCTCTTCTTCTTCATCACCAGGGACACTGACACTATACACGACATAGCTTCCGTCCGGCGATAAACGAGGCAACACCCACCAGTCCCACTGGAACGGACGGCCAACTGTCTGCGCTTCCCCAGTCTTCAGATCGACGAGTTGGATCCCGTCCGACTTCTCTTCATCCATCCAAGCTTCCTTCATATCGATTACGAGCAAGAAACGACCATCCCCGGACCAGTCGCATGGAAGGCCTCGAATATCCGTTTTTTCCACATCTCCCGACTCCAGCGTGAGGATGCTTACCGTTTGATTCGACCAGGGGTTTGAAGACTGCCCCCTGGAGGACGACATGCCCCTCACATCCAAAAACGCTATTCTCTTGCCATCTGGCGACCACACGGGAGGGAAGACTCCGAAGGCAGGTTGATCGTACTTTTGTTCCACACCGGTGGAGAGATCGCTGACAATAAGCATCTGAAAATTAACAAGTGGGTAGCCCGTTCTCTTTCCAGCCGGGTAGACCATTTTCAGTCCATCTGGCGAGATCCTCTTGGAGCTGCCGACTTCTTTTTCCTGGACCAGGCGGAGTGTGGCCTGGGATCGAGCTGCAATTTTTCCTGGCAATGTATCGCCCTCGCCTGGGATCGATGTTTCGCCGCTTTTCTCCACGGACTCTTCGGTTGGAGCCGCTTGCTCGGTGGAAGCCTCATCAGGAGAGTTTGTTCTTTCATCCGGGCTGGCCACATCGACATCCCGCTCATTTGCCGCGACAGCTTCATTTCCTGAATTGTCGGCTGGACCCTCAACTGGCGAATCCGCCCAGACCGTGGCTAACACGGTTGTTCCCATCATAAGCAATCCAAACAACGAAACTAATGCAACATGATTCAGACTCAGTCGAGTTTTCATTTTTCGCTCCTTTTGCATGAGGCGGGCTACACGATGTTCCAGATCGTGACGTCGCGAGGGCAGAATTTCAATCGCCAACGGTATGTCAAGATGCTTGACGACACGCTCGGCCATGGCAACCAATATACGCGCAAAATCTTCGCCGTTCTTCAGGGATTCTGTGACATAATCATCACAGATTTCCTCCGCGAGGGACGAACAGAGGCGGCTGACGCGATAAACCAGGGGGTTCCACCAAAAGATCGCCACGGTCAATCGTTGAACCAAGCCGACCCAGTGATCTCGGCGCACGATATGCGCCAACTCATGAGTCAACACGGCCTCCATCTCTTCTCGATTGGCACCACGAAGAAAATCCTCAGGCAAAATGACCGCGGAGTAACATACACCAGTGGATAATGGCACGGGAACCAGCTCTGATTTGAAAATCAATGGAATCTCTGCCAATCCCACTTTTTGAGCCGCGGATTTGGCCGCTGCCAGTATAAAGTCCTCTGTCGCCGGTATGGATAAACGAAGATATTTACGGATTTGCAGCCCTCCGCGGATTGTTTGAAAAACAAACCACAGCGTTCCACAGGACCATGTCATGAGCAGTAGGCTAAACCCGACTTGCCTCCAGGGAATATCCGCTCCAAGAAGGGGAGGGGTAGATGTGGACTCGCTTGCCGATGAGTTTGATATCTCTCCCTCTACAGCATCCTGGTCAACGAAAGTGGGATTCGGTACGAATTCTTCCCACGGTAAACGGCTTTCCGCAGGTGTATCCGGAGATAATAGGGAAGGTGTTTCTGCAAGGTGAGTGTGCTTGATAGTCAGCAGGCCAAGTTGAGAATGGCTACCCACCCAAACGGCAATGGGAGTGACCAGCAGAACGAGTAATGACGCCACGACAAAGGCATGCCTAAACACCTCACTCCGATTTTGCAGTATCTTTGCCAATACCAGACTTGCCACGCACATCAATGTGACCACAACCGCCAGATTGAGCCAGTAGAGCATCGACGTGGGTGAGGCTATCGATTGAACAATCGAAATCATAGCTGCTTCTCCTTTCGTCATTTACTTTTTTGCGATGCTTTGTCGATGAGCTTGCGCAGCCGCTCGACTTCACTTTTCTTGATGCTCTTACTGCCCAATAGGCTCATGACCAGGTCGCTGGCTTTACCACCAAAAAAATCATCGACAAATTCAGAAGCCAGCACGTGGGTGGTTTTTTCCCGGTCCAGTGCGGCTCGATAACGATAAACGCCCTGTGCCCGGCGCCGAGTGAGCCAACCGCGTTTTTCCAAGCGATCCACCAAATTCAGAACTGTCGTGCGGCCTACACCTCGCGATTTTGAGATTTCTCGCCAAATCTCTGCTACAGTGGAGCCCTCATCATCACCGCTCCAAATAACTTGAAGAATCTCGTACTGAGCTGGCGTTAAGTTGCCTTCTGGATCGACCATAACAGAATCCTTTGTTTGTTGAGTGATCTATATTGTCACCATACGACGGGTGTCGTCATAAAAACAAACTATACAGGGTACGACGGGTGTCGTCAATAGCTTTAGATCTTTTTGTCGCTTTTTTCTATGATGTTAATTCTGAGGCACTCTTTGCTCGTTATGTGCAACTTGTGGACTTTGTCAGCCCAACTTTCTTGAGATTATTGCTTCAGGCATGTGGCGGTGACGGAATCCACAATGGTCACTATTGTGTCCAGGATATGTTATGAACGCGTGAAGGAAAAATCCCCAAAAACATAACTAGTTCCTGTTGAGGAAACGCCATTCAATGACGCCTGCAATGTAAAACCGGCGATTACCAACAAATATAAATTGGCCAATACAGTCTTTGTCCAGGTTAAGTTTGTGATGTATTTTAGAGTCAATCACACATACCTGACGTGCTTACATGTCATCAATAGCCGATAATGTGCGTCCAAGTGTCAACGGGCGCGTTACGATGTCATAATATGAAGGCTCAACACCGATTACTTTGACATTTTCAACTGATTTATCACGGTGTGATACAGCGCGAGGATTGACCCAAGCCAGCCGACTAAGGTGTTCTACTGAAGGGCAGTGTTCAAGCATTTTGTCAAAATGCTCTGGGAGAAACCGTAGTGCCCACCGAGAGGCATGACGCTGCGATCCCTTCTCGGGTAATTCAGGACGAATAACAATGGTGTTAGTGCCAAATTCTGCCACCTTACCTAATACCTCGGTTTTCAGGCCGGTGAGAGTCGCAATCACGGCAGTTACTGCAGCCACACCGATTATAATGCCAATAGCCGTCAGGGTCGCCCTGGTCTTATTTGCCCAGATTTGATCCACGGCGAGATATACACTCTGATAGAAGAATCGTAGAAAAACTAAAGGGGTCTGGATGAGATTTTTCATGACGAACCTCTCTGTGCTTCTTTAAATATGGCACAATAGGTCTGAAAACCGTTACATCTTCACTGACAACGTGATCGTAACACGGATAGGGTCAAATGCACACTACGGTTTATACGTAATTACATGTTCTAGCCGTTATTTAATCTGACAGAACGTTCCTGTTTGGTTGATGATGTCTGCACGCCAAAACACATCTTGTTTTTAGATTCAGGGCACAGCTTTCACCTCGCCAAACGTCCAATGCTAATTTGCATCGGTTTGCCGACCCTCACTAGCGTCAGGATCGCCCGATCTGATTGGGTCGAGCCTGGGCCTGGGCCATCAAGTCTCAATATCGCTGAGATCCTACAATAATCACCATCGTATCCAGAATATGTCCAGGCAAGGGCAAACTACTCATCAGAGCCATTCTAGCGACATTTAAGCGTCCAAACCATTCAACCTACTCAGTGGCACCCATTCACCTGCGTTCGTGTGAAGTGCTCCAGGGAGGTGCCTGGGGCGATGTTAGGCTCTGATGAGGCAAAGCCTGCCCATACATATAAAACCAATTTCTTACCTGCTCAGCATTTTTCATCTGCGCCTGTGACTCACGGGAAATTTCAGATAATTTCACATTTTAAAAAAAACTTTGGCCAAAATCGGGGCGGATGGCGCATGTAATAGTGCAGGGAGAAAGTGCAGCATATAATGTATGAGTGAACGTCAGTAGGATTTTTGAGGATGGTGTTAATGGAATCAGTTGCAGAATGCCCGTTTTGGTGATCCATTCAGGCATTATTCAGATATGAGACTATACTTTTGAGCATTCCTCGAAGAAGGAGGCAGTAAGATGAAGAAAACAAGTCGTTTGATCGCACTAGAATTGATGTCAGGAATCGTTTTTTGTTTATCACTTCTAAATCAGACCGTCAAGGCTGATTTCATCTTTGGGAAGCCTGAAATGGTGCCCAATATCAATAGTGAGTTCTCCGATGGATCACCTCAAATCTCGCGTGATGGATTGGAATTGTACTATAACTATGCTGCTGGGGACGGACAGTGTTCTCACGACATATGGGTCGCGAAGCGGTCAACCACAAAAGAGCCCTGGTCCAGCCCCATTAAGCTACTTGGTCCTGTAAACTCATCTGGGCCACAACGTACACCGTCCCTTTCTGCTGAGGGACTAGAGCTATACTTCTCAGATGGTTTTCCAAATGTCACTGGCTGCGAGCCCAATCCGGGCGGTCATGGGCACTCTGATCTGTGGGTATCGACTCGCGCAAGCAAAGAGAGTCCCTGGGGGAGTCCGAAGAATCTTGGCCCTATAGTCAATACAATCAATGCGGAAGACACTCCATGCGTCTCGGCAAATGGACTAGAGCTATATTACATGTCCAACATACCTGATGATCCCCAAAACAGCCAGATACTCATGACAACTCGTCCGACCAAAGATGATCCTTGGGGTGCACCAGTAACTCTCAGTTCCAATGTCAACAGCAACCAATATGAGTACACTCCGTATATCTCCGCCGATGGTCTATCCCTCTTCTTTTCAAGGGGATTCTCCAAGGCCCATGTTTGGGTTTCAAGGCGTCCAACCATCACTGCTCCATGGGAACGAGCCGAACTATTTGGGCCGGTAAATTCAGGGACGGGTATATTTATGGCCGCCGGAGGAACTGATGGAACCGAGTTTTGTGTCTCCTTTTCAGAGGATGATTCGGCAATCTACTTTACTCACGGCGACAATGTGTTTACGCTTGATTACAACATATGGCAGGTCAAGGTAACTCCTGTACTTGATCTCAATGCGGACGGCGAAGTAAATAAATTGGATCTGAATACATTGCTGGAGCATTGGGGCAACACAGATGAGTCCCTCTATGATATTGCTCCAATCCCCTTTGGTGATGGTGTCGTTAATGCCAAAGACTTGCGTGTCATGAAAGAGGTTGTTTCTCCCGAACTGGCAAAGAAACCCTATCCAATCAGCCAGGCCAATAACGTTCCCTACAACACCCTCTTGAGTTGGGAAGCCGGCGTGTTTGCCCAAACGCATGACGTGTACTTTGGCACCTCTTATAGTGATGTTAATGATGCCACGATGAGCAGTTTATTGTACATGGGGCGCCATGAGGCAAACACCTATGATCCGGGACAACTCCATTTTAGCGAAGCATACTATTGGCGTGTAGACGAGGTTAACGGTGCTCCCGATTTTTCAGTATTCACAGGAGACGTCTGGAGCTTCACGACCGAACCCTATTCAATTCAAATTCCGGGTGCAGATATTGTTGCCACGGCATCAAGTTCTTCTAATGAGTTCTCAATGCCTGAAAAGACGATTGATGGGTCTGGGTTGGGTGGGGACGGCACACATGCCATTGCCTCTGAAACCATGTGGTTCACGGCCGTGGGCGATACGGATGCCTGGATTCAATATGAATTTGATAGCATCAAAAAACTGGATACCATGAAGGTATGGAACTCTAACAGTTCTGCTGAAGGCTTTATTGGCTATGGCGTTAAGGGTGTCGAGATTGCCTACTCAACGGACGGTGAAACCTGGAACGTATTAGAAGATGCCAATGAGCTGAGTCGTGCACCGGGTTTTCCCACCTATAACCAGTATGATGAAATCCCTTTTGATGGCGTCGCAGCCAAGATGGTTCGTTTGAACATCCAAAGCAACTTTGGTGGATTCATGCAGGCTTACAGTTTGAGTGAAGTTCAATTTAGCATGATTCCTGCTGCTGCAAGCACACCAGAACCTGCTGATGGGGCAGGAGATGTGCTTCCTTACGACGTTGTGTCCTGGCGTGCAGGTCGTAAAGCTGATCAGCATACTGTGTCTGTGAGTACGGACATGAATGCTTTGGCTGACGGCATTGCTTCCTCTGTTTCCACCCCCACAAACAGTCTGGACCTGACCTCCCTGGATCTTCAGTTGGGTGAGACGTACTACTGGCGCGTGGATGAAGTAAATGAGGCAAAGGTTCCATCTGTGTGGACCGGCCCTGTATGGAGTTTTAGGATAGTCGATTCATTGACTGTGGATGATTTCGAGAGTTACAGCAAATTCAGCCCGAATCGTCCGTTCCAGACCTGGCATGACGGCTCTGGCTATTCAGGCGATGAATTCTTCCCAGTTGCGTATGAAAGTAATGGCACTGGTTCAACTGTGGGCCATGATATCTGGGCCATGAGCAGCCCGCACTATGACAGTGACATCATGGAAACGAACCTAACTGTACCGGGTAGTTCGCAGTCCATGCCATTCTATTACAGCAATGCGGACGATATCGCATCTCAAATCGACCGCGATTGGTCGCCGCCCCAAAACTGGAACATATACGGTATCCAAACACTGGTACTGCATTTCTTTGGTACCCCAGGCAACACGGGCCAGCTGTACGTTAAGATCAATAACACCAAGATTCCATATGATAATGAAACTGCGAATCTGACAAAGAGGGTCTGGACTGCATGGCAAATTGATCTTGGCTCTCTGGCTACTAGCAATGTCAACAGCTTGAGTATTGGCGTTGACGGCATGGAGGCCAGCGGCATGTTTCTTCTGGATGATATACGGCTCTACAAATCGGCGCCAGAGACAGAATTGCCTGAGCCTGGAGGTCGTTAGACGGGTGGCTTTGTGGAAGTTGGGCCACGCAAGTCTTGGCGAATAAAACGAGATCGTCCGGTCTCTCTACAAGATCTTCTTCCAAATAAGGGCTACAGGCTTGGGCTTGAGCCCTTTTCTTTTGCTCTTGGGGTTGGGTGGTTGGGCCATGCATTTTTACGGTGGTCAGCACGCTGTCCAGGATGCACTCAGGCAACTCCAGCACATGGCGACTTTAATGCGATGATGAACGCGTGATGGACGACGGATGTAGTGGGTTGTGATGGGAGCGGTCAACTTCCCATAGCCTTTGCGCAAAGCCCTCCTCAGAACCCTTTTAACGATATTTAAGCGTTCAAACCATTCGCCTACCCAGTGATACCCTTTCGCCTGCGTTCGCCCATTCTAGCCCCGTAAACTGCCCATGAGAGCGAGGTTGGAGCAGGCAACGTTTGACGGGTGGCCAACAGCCACAATTATCGGGATACTTGGGTGCTCTGTAATCTTACACCAACTTTGAAGATTAACACGACACGGACTGTCCAAAATAATAGCCCCCACCGATTCTGTGACCAGACACAGCAAAGTTTCTTATCATTGAGCTTGCTTGGAGGCCAATTAATGTCAAGATGCTTCCGTTAAAACCAGTTTTAGCTTGAAACACACCTGCTTTAGAGTGTATTCTATTTTAGAGAGAGCATCCGTGATTTACCACCTTGAAAGTGGTTCTAAGTTTGAGGTATCTGAAGACGCCCGCTGGAACCAAGTTCAATATTGACTTTGTGACAGATTGTTTTGCTCACATGAATACTCAGTCGATCACAGAGAATTGTCGGATGTAGCCATTGATGTCAGAATGTCTGGATAATTTGGTCTGGCCCAGAAGAGGTATCGGAAGTTATTAAAACTCGTAGATGTAATTCCAAGGCAATGGCCTTTTACTTTGTGCATCCTTTTGGCAAAAGAATGAAAGTTATCTACTGGAGGTTTTATGATAAGGTTCTTCTGCAAAAACTGCGGTAAGCGATTCAAAGTGAACGATCAGCTTAGCGGTAAGAGGGGACGTTGTCCATGTGGAAACCGCATCGAAATCCCGACCATAAGTCATAAGCCACTTATTTCAGATTCTAGCACTTTGTTGCAATCTCTAGAGATCAGTACTCAGGAGCCGGAGGGCAACAGTTTTAGATCTCGCAATCTGGAGCAACGAAGAACGCCCACAATGAGTAACAAGACGTGTAGTATCATTATGGTCATGGTAGTTGCCTTGAGCGTTTTTCTGCCGTTATGGATGATACACATTCGGCCCAAGCAGAACCGAGAGGTGTCATCTCCCCAATATCGACAGCAATCCATATATTCAACTACTGAAGGAGCAAGCCCTGGAATCCCCCTTGTGGTGACTTTCATTTTGTTCATGTTTGGGATCAACATGCTGGTATCTTTGTTAATTGTGCCTTTTGCCATATGGAAAATATTCAAGAAAGTTGGGGAAAAGGGCTGGGCGGTATTGATTCCATCCTATAATCAGCTAGTGTACCTCAGGGCCGCAGGCAGACCTGTATGGTGGATTGTTGCGGGTTGGTTTTATCCCCTTATTATCATTATTGGTATAATTTTCGCTACTAATGCAATCGCATCCAATTTTGGCAAAGGTCTTAGGTTCAAAATTGGTCTATTACTTCTGCCATTTATCTTTTTTCCAATCCTCGCTTCAGGTAATACATGCCATATTAATCACAATGAAGGGGGCCGGAGTAATAGTGGGTTAGCGACAGTTGGTATTGTACTAGGTGGGATCATTTCCCAAGGACTTATTACTCTGTCAATTCCTCTGGTATTTCCACCTGATAATCTAAAAATGGCAAGAACAGGAATAACAATGGCAAAGATGGCGGTTATTGAAGAGGCCTTATACCGGTATGAAATAGACAATGGAAACATCCCTTCTTCAGCAGAGGGTTTAAATGCGTTGTTGGAGAAGCCCGCTTCAGCCCGGAAATGGCGTGGCCCCTATCTACTGAAAAGGCAACTTAGTGATTATTGGAAGCATGAATACCAATACAAACGCCCTGGTATTGGTAAAGAAAAATATGAGGTTTCTTCTTTAGGTAAAGATGGAATAGTAAGTGAGGACGACATTGTCTCTGATTAGTATAGGCCCTCACCAACAGCGTCAGGATTGCCCGATCATATTGGGTTGGGGGTGGTCTGAGCCATGCTTCTACAATAATCACCG
>CAZBTJ010000094.1:14291-21757 GCA_964494325.1 uncultured Pirellulales bacterium | reverse complement strand
AACTACGCGATTGATTGATGGGCCAATATTCCGCAGAGCGGACAGGCTCTAGGTAAGAAAAGAACAAAAAGCCCATTTTTCGCCGAAAAATGGGGTGTTCCTTAGGAGGAGGTACGGCGCGGCAATCTTCCGCATTTTAAAGAACGCACCATGAGCACATTCGTCTTTGCCCATCCTACGCGATTTGTCGCGATTTGCAGAGACGTTTCCGGATCAAAAGACTGTTTACGCAGTGCGTAGACAATTGAGTTGGAGCACTGTAGGATGGGCAAAGCGCAGCGTGCCCATCAACTAGCTAATAGGGCAATTTGCCTTTAATGATTTCATCCCAGTTGACTTGCTCGGTGGGTACTTTTGGATGACGATGTTCAGGAATCATGGCCTTTAGGGTCTGTTTGATCGCATCGTACTGTGTGTCATTGGCAAGATTGGTCCATTCCTCTGGATCTTTCTTCATATGATAGAGTTCTTCTTCTTTGCCGTCATAAAGGATGTAATGCCAATGATCCTTAATCACGGATATGTGCTCTTCACCAAAGCAGGAAATGACCGGCAAGTCTCGTTTGGTCGTGGGATCTCTTAGTTGAGCCACCAAGCTGGTGCCACTGATCCCCTTCTTTTTGGCAATCCCACAAAGTTCTGTCAGCGTGGGAAAAATGTCTTCGAGACTGACATTGGCTTCACAATGCACCCCATTTGTGCTGCCTTGGGTCAGGCCGGGAGCCGCTTCAGGGCTCTTGATCATCAAGACGGAATTAAGGATGTTTTGCCAGAGGCCGAATTTACGCCAATGCTGTTTTTCACCCAATTGCCAGCCGTGATCTGAAAAGATGACCACAATGGTATTGTCGGCATACTCACTTTTGCTCAAGGCGTCGAGCAATTCACCCACCATGGCATCGGCATAATAAATACTTGCCAGATACCCCTGAACAGCCTTTTTCCAGAGTCCTGCCTGTGTGACTTGCTCGTGGTACTTGCCTATGACGACCTTTTTAGCTGCCGGTGGCAGATCATCAAGATCTGTGGGCAGGATTTTGGGTAATTGAATCGAGTCCAGGTCAAAGGCATCATAATATTTCTTCGGGACATACCAGGGCAGATGCGGCCGGTAAATACCACAGGCCATGAAAAAGGGTTTCTGGTGCTTTTGTTCGAGTTGCTTACGCACCCAATCCGCAGTGGCATAGTCGCCGGTGTCTTCGGTGTCCGTTGGAATGGGTTCAAAGTCAAAAGCCATGTAGCGTCCCTTGAAGTCTGGCATCGTAAAGCTCAAACGCTCGGGCTTGGATTCGCGGATTTCGTTGTCCATCTTCTTGAACTCAATGGGATCCGTGTCTTTATCCCGATGGGGCAGATAATAGGGAGGCATTTGATTGGTAGGTGTTGGAAAATGCGCATTCCAGGATTGAGGATCCGGCATTGTGGCATGATATATTTTTCCTGCACGGGCTGTCCAATAGCCCGCCGCTTGAAAATGTTGCCCCAGTGTCGTTTCCTTAGGAAGCACTTGACGCCAAATCTGCGGATTGTCATAGACACCCGTAAGATAGGGCGCCTTGCCTGTCATCAATGCTGTTCGTGACGGATTACATGCCGGTGCCGAACAAAAAGCATTGGTGAAGGTCACGGATTGCTGGCTAAACCGGGCGAGATTAGGGGTCTTGGCCTGGGGATGGCCGCCCAGCGGCTCAATCCAGTTGTTTAAATCATCCACAGAAATAAACAGAATATTGGGGTGTTCGTTAGGGGCGTTGTCTACGGTTTTAGACAAGGATCGACATCCTGTTGCCAGAGTACCTGCCAGACCAAGTCCGGCCAACTTAAGAAATTCCCGTCTTGCATACTGTTGTTCCATGTCGATCCCTCTTAGCTAAAACCATTTTCAATCTTGATTGAAGAGAAAAAGTATAGGTGAAACCATATCGAGTGGTTCTACTGACTTCTATTGCGAAAGGACATGCCATATGAAGCAATGATACGACGAGCGAAGCACGAAAAACTGTCTTCACGGCCAGTCTTTACTCAAAGGCTGCCAACCCACAACCAACCACCAATAAATCAACAGGACATCGGTATTCAGACAAACCAATATTGTGCAATGATCTTAAGGCATTGGGCCAGGCATAACCTCATAAAAACTGACTTTTTCTCGCCTTACAGAACCTTAGCACAAAAAGAATGCGACAAAGGAGCCCTTGAGTCTGTTGGGTCATCCTACGGACTCATCTGCACAAACGCGTCGACCCGTATTTGTCGGTTCAGTTCAAAAATTTCCTGCTGTAGCGATTCATTGGTGGCTTCCAGGTTGTCGATCTTTTGCAGCAGCTCCTCTTTATGGGATATCAGTCTGGCGACCTCTTGTTTACGGTTCTTTTCAAGTCGCCTTTTTTGGGCCATCAACCCAAACACAATCAGGAGGGATATGGCTTGAGCCGCCACCACGAGAGCTGGCAACCATTCTTGGACCGTGAAAGACTTCTCAAGTGGCATTCTGGCGGCGTTCCATCGTTGAGTTGGTGTTAATGCCAAGAACATCACATGTATCGCGGTTGTGACGTTTTCTGTAATCATGTTTCACCCCAACAACCTTTCTTTCATTGTTCATATGGATCACTCATGCAGACAGGCGGGAACCTGTCCGATCAATGCCTTATCGGTTACCTGTGAAGGCCACTTAACCTCATGCACGGTTGGGCGGAGACGAAGGGGTTTTCTTACTTGAAAAATGAACTTTGCGAGTTCTGAAGAGGGTTCTTGCCTTTTCTAGAATCTCTATATATCCCGGTTTTGCATATTGGTGGTTTGAGTTGTTACTTTATAGGTCTTTGAGGCTGGTGTGTTGTTGTTTGCGTTTTGTCTTGGGCTTGGATGAGTCATTGGCTGGTGGAAAATGTGCCAAATCCTTGTTTTTAAAGATGTTGTGCTGCTGTATACTTCTTGCAGATAATATTTTTCCTCCTTCTAAAAAAGCTCCAGCTAACACGCATGGAGCTTTTTTTATGCGCAATACGCGCTAATCGCTGGTGTCGAGAATGCTCATAAAGGCTTTCTGCGGAATTTGAACATTGCCCACGCTCTTCATGCGTTTCTTGCCTTCCTTCTGCTTTTTGAGGACCTTCATTTTACGTGTGACATCGCCACCATACAGTTTGGATGTCACGTCTTTTCTGAAGGCCTTGATGGTTTCTCGGGCAATGATCTTTCCGCCAATGGCCACCTGAAGGGGGATTTCAAACTGATGACGGGGGATCGCTCGCCTGAGTTTGATGATGAGCCTTCGACCTCTCGGTTCTGCATTCTCTCGGTGCACGATGAGAGACAGGGCGTCGACTGGCGTGCCGTTGATCAGGAAATCGATCTTGACCAGATTACTCTTTTCAAAGCTCTTAAATTCATAGTCCATGGTGGCATAACCATGGCTGATGCCCTTGAGCAGATCATAGAAGTCGTAGACAATTTCCGCGAGAGGGGCCATGTATTCCATCATGACACGGGTGGGGCTCAGGTAGTCGGTTTTGACCAGTTTGCAGCGACGATCTTCTGCCAGTTTCATAATGCCGCCAATGGTGTCTGTACTGGTAATGATTTCCAGACGGACTATGGGCTCTCTGAGTTCTTCTATATGGCCGGGATCTGGCAACTGCGTGGGGGATTCGATGCGTGTGACCTTGCCGTCTCTGGTCATGACTTGGTAACTTACGCTGGGGGCAGTCTGAATGACATCAACGTCATTTTCACGCTCCAGTCGCTCCTGGATGATTTCCATGTGGAGCAGGCCGAGAAAGCCGCATCTAAAGCCAAAGCCCAGGGCAGGGGAGTTTTGCGGAACAAAGGAGAAGCTGGCATCATTGAGTGCCAATTTGTCAAAGGCTGTTCGGAGTTTGGGGTAGTCTGTGTTATTGCCCGGGTAAAAATCTGAGAACACCATCTGCATGGGCGGTTCATATTTTTCCAGGGCATTGTCTGCAGGATCCAAATCATCGGTAATGGTGTCACCCACGGTCACATCGGCGAGCTTTTTGATATTGGCGATGACGTAGCCCACTTCGCCTGTACCGAGTTCACCAGCGGCCTTCATTTTTGGGGCAAATTTTCCGATCTCGGTAATAATGTAGGTTTGGTTGACACCCATGAAGCGGATTTTTTGCTTGAGCTGAAGTTTGCCGGCAAAGACACGGACATAACAGATGACGCCTCTATATTCGTCGCAGTGGCTGTCAAATATTAGGGCCTGAGTTTTTTCTTGAGACCGATCGACAGGGGGCGGCATCAACTCACAGATTGAGTCCAAAACCTCTTTGACGCCCACACCTGTCTTGGCACTGATCAAGAAACATTCATTTTTTCTGACACCCAGGACGTGTTCGATTTCTTCCCCCACCACGTCTGGCTGAGCCGCAGGCAAGTCGGTTTTGTTGATCACGCCCATGAGTTCTGCACCACTTTCCACAGCCAGATAGGCATTGGCTACGGTCTGGGCTTCAACCCCTTGGGTGGCGTCAACCACAAGCAGGGCTCCTTCACAGGCTGCCAAGGCCCTGGATACTTCATAATGGAAGTCTACATGGCCTGGCGTATCAATGAGATTGAGCATGTAAGTGTTGCCTTCATACTCATAGTTCATGGTCACGGCTGAGGCCTTGATGGTGATGCCCCGTTCTCGTTCCAGGTCCATGCTGTCGAGCAGCTGCTCCTTGGCTTCGCGAGCTGTAACGGTGCCCGTGATTTCAAGCATCCGATCAGCCAGTGTACTTTTTCCGTGGTCAATGTGGGCCACAATCGAGAAATTTCTGATATATTGAGTGTCCATAAATTGGGTGTTCCTGTTGTGTATTTCCAAGTTTTCTACAATGCTGCGAAATCACATAAAACTGAATCCGCAATAGGCAGTGCCTTGGCTGTCAGAAATATACGATCCTGTTCAATAGTCAATAATCCTTGTTTTTTGTGTCTCTGGATAGGCCCTTCAAACAGCAGACGAGGATCTTGCCCAGTTTTTTGCATAAACCTTTGGATATCAATACCATGTCGCGTTCGAAGATTCAATACTGCGGTTTCACAAAGTCGATCCGTGGGGCCAATGGGGATACATTCTTGGCAAGGGTTTTGGTCAGATGCCAGGGCGTCTATGTAGGCCTGGATGTCAGAGACGTTTTGTGTTCTCTGACAGCCATCATATGACGCTGCAGATGGGCCAATGCCGACATATTCACGGTTTTCCCACGTGCCTTGATTGTGCTTGCACTCGAAACCAGGCCTAGCAAAGTTGGAGATCTCATATTGTTCATAGCCAGCCTGAGTCAGAGTTTCTATGGCTTGCTCGTACATAGCCCTGTCTGTGGCCTCGTCAATGGCACGATGGTCTCCCTGTGCCACGGCGTTCGTCAGGGGTGTACCAGGTTCCAGCATGAGGGCATACACGGAAATATGGTCCGGGTTTAGCGTGATGGCCTGGTCCATATTGGATCGCCAGGTTGTCTGTGTGGAATCACAGATGGCAAAAATAAGGTCCAGAGACAGATTCTTGAATCCGGCATCACGGGCTTGATGTACGACTGTTCGTATGGTGCCAGCGTTGTGGTTTCGCCCCAGACAGTCTAGCTCTGTGGCATCAAAAGACTGAACGCCCAGGGACAATCGGTTAACGCCCAGGTCACGCAATTGTGTCAGCATGAGGCGATTGACCTGACCGGGATTACATTCAACGGTGAATTCCACGATGTCGGGACACTGACCAGTGATGGCTGAGACCAGGTTGTTTAATTCTGAGCCAGGCAAGCAGGAGGGAGAGCCTCCTCCTATGTAGACCGTGCTGACAGTACGGGTATCCGTTTGAGCCAGTTCCTTGTGGATGGCTGCCATCAGCCGATGCGTATTCTGTGTATTGACGGGTTCGGAGTAAAAAGCACAGTAGGCGCATTTGCTGGTGCAGAAGGGGATATGTACATAGAGCCCTGACCTGTCTGGGGTCATGTGTGAATCGAAATCTGTCACGCTAGCGAGCTCCGGCCGTCATACTCTCTAAAAAGGCCTGATTAGTCGAATACCTCGTCATGAGTTTTTGTAGGGCTACGACAGCATTTCTCTGGGAATAGCTGGAGAGGACGCGACGCAATGTGGTCAGACCGTGGCTTTCATCCTCTGAATACAGGCGGGACTCCTTGCGTGTGCCGCTGGCCGGGATGTCGACGGCCGGGAAGATTCGGGATTCTGCCAGGTTTCTGTCCAGGATGATTTCGCTGTTGCCAGTCCCTTTGAATTCTTCAAAGATGAGTTGATCCATGCGAGAGCCTGTGTTGATCAGGCATGTGGCAATGATGGTGACCGACCCGCCGTTTTCAATATTTCTGGCCAGGCCAAACAATCGCCTCGGTATCTCCAGAACGCCGGATTCGAGACCGCCGCTCATGGTATGACCTTTGTGTCTGGAACGTCCTTTGATTCGGTTGTTAAACGCTCGGCCAATTCGCGTGAGACTGTCAATAAGCAGGACCACTTGCTTGCCACATTCCAGTTCTGTTTGGACGAGCGAGAGCGTCAGCTCTGCCAGTTCAGCGTGTTCGTCTGCCGAATGGTCACTGGTGCTGGCCAGGACATCCACAGACTCCGGTACAGAGCGTCTGAATCCTGTGACCTCCTCGGGTCGTTCATCCAGGAGGAGCACCACAGTATGGCTCTCTGGAGACTGGGCCTGGATTGCCAGGGCGATTTGCTCCAGCATGACCGTCTTTCCTGCTTTGGGAGGTGAGACGATGAGTTGGCGTGAGCCCTTTCCCACCGGTGCAATCAGGTCGATCATGCGCATGCCAGTTTCACCGGATTCGCCCAAGTTAAAACGCTCTTCTGGGTCAATCGCGACCAGCTTGGAGTAGGATTTACGGGCTTGAAAGGCCTCGGGTGCCAAGCCGCAGATTGTATTAATCTTTGACACCCTTGTTTTGCCTTTTTGCCGTTGAGTTTCTCCGACAATCATGGCACCCTGCACCAATCCACATTTTCGGACCAAGCCCGTAGGAATTATAATCTCTTGCGGTCCAGGCCGCAGGGAACGTTCCATTTGACGCAGCACAAATGTCTGATTGTTAATCCGTTTTACTATCCCTGTAATTTCATTTGGCATTATTCAATCCGTGGGAAAATAGACAATTCGGTGGATTCTCATCGAGTCAGGATTTGTCCTTGACCTCAGTACTTTTGAGTTCTTATGGGACAAACATACATATTAGCATAAAAATGGGGATTGGCAAGCCATTTTCTACTTTCTACCTCTGGCCTTCGGGCTTCAGACTTCGAATTTAAGGCTCGGGCTGGTTTCATAATACCTCAAATATCACCAAAATGAGCAAAATAGGGGGCATTCATACAGTTATCCTAGATTTCATCCGATAGGACTGTAACCGTTAAATTAGTGATATAATTGGCGAAATGGAGGTTATTTAAATATGCATGCCACGACGATTGTA
>CAZBTJ010000094.1:0-14281 GCA_964494325.1 uncultured Pirellulales bacterium | reverse complement strand
GACGTGGCTTAAAGCCTGTTTGGATAAACATGAAAACAATTGCAGTAGCGAATCAAAAAGGTGGATGTGGCAAGACTACCACTGCTGTTAATCTGTCGGCAGCCTTGGCTGTGGGCGGTGCCAGGGTCTTGTTGGTAGATCTTGATCCGCAAGGCCATGCCACATTAGGGATTGGGCATGATCCCAATGCACTGGAACGTACCATTGGTGATGTGATGGTGGATCGTAGCATGTCCATTGATGATGTCATGCTTCAAACCAGGTTAGCAGGTTTGTCCATCGTGCCCAGTAATATCCTGTTGGGTACGGTGGAGCTGGATCTGAGAGATCGAACTGGCAAGGAGTTGGTTTTGGGTGAAAAGCTTCGTGCGGTATCGAGTCAATTCGACTATTGCGTGATTGATTGTTCGCCGCCTTTGAGTTTGCTCATGTTGAACGCCCTGGTAGCTAGCGATAGTGTTGTGGTGACCGTTCAGACCCATTATTATGCTATTGAAGGTCTCAAAAGACTTCTGGAAACGATTCATATTGTCAGAAAGCGTTTTCATCCCTGCCATGTGAAGGCCTTGGGATTGTTGCTGACTTTCGTAGAAGATCGTACTCTATTGTGCCGCGAGATTCAGCAGCAGCTTAGAGAGTTTTTTGGCAATCTCGTATTTGAAACGGTGATTCACAGAAATGTGCGTTTGGCAGAAGCCCCCAGTGCAGGAGAGTCGATCTTTACCTACGCTCCCAGTAATAAGGCGGCCAAGGAGTATATGGCATTTTCGCAAGACGTGATGACGCGTCTGGCTCAACGGGAGATGCAATATGCCTAGGCGCAGAGGTGGTCTGCAAAAGAATGTGCGTAGCATCTTTGAAGATGCGTCCCTACCTGACGATGTGAGCGTTCACGTTGTGCTTGCAGAGCCTGACATGGAACCAGAACCAACGTGTGTACCTGCGTCCAGGGAGAAGATGACTGTGCCTGATGTTTCAGCCGGTCTGAGCCCTTGTGAATCCGTCCCTGAAATGGCTGTGGCGGAAGCCCCTCCAGAAACGAGTTTGTCCCCGGAAGAGCCAGACTTCTCTGATCCCGTGATCGAAGCCCGGATGAAAAAGCAGAAATGCGAAAAGGACTTCTCGTGTTACACATCTGGTTTGAAAGAGTTGTGCCAGGCACGTGTCACTCGCGGTGGTAAGGCAGTGCAATGTATGGAGCCCAAAAAGACCTCTTGTGCGTATCGCATGACCACTCTCTTCAAACGTATCTGTCAATGCCCCATTCGCATTCACATCGCCAAAAAACATGGCAAATGATTTCATTTTTGATTTTTGAGTTTCGATTTTTGATTGGCTGTCGCAGACTGGCAAGGCTTGGTCCAAATCTAAAATTCCCAATCCGCAATCCGCAATCAAAAATCCGAAATCAAAAATGAACTGGTACGGATCTGGATCAACGAACTGGTCCGAAGTCTGTTATCTTGCTCGAACAAGCCATAGACCAGCTCGTTGAAACGAAATCCAGTAAAAAGGCTAAATCCAAGGCCTCATCATCTGTAATATGCCTTTAGACAGTATTCGCGAAGCATTCTCTGGGTGCTGAAGTACGAGCCATTCAGTGCAATGGCATTTCGCATGATCTGGACAAAGGCTGTGTGATCCTGATAGTACAGGCTGATGACCTTTTCCAGCTTTTTGTACAGGGCTCGCGAATCCGCAGCTGTGGACGATTTGTCGGGATGACCAATACCCCAGCCGGTGAGGCCTTCGATACAGCCTTCAATCCACCAGCCATCCAGGATGCTGAGGTTGGGGACACCATTCAAGGCCGCCTTCATGCCGCTGGTGCCGGATGCCTCCATGGGGGGCTCGGGATTATTAAGCCAGATATCCACGCCTGGGATCAAACACTTGGCCAGGCCAATTTCGTAATTGGGCAGGTATACGGTTGGGATGTTACGACCCAGTTGTGCGGCTGCTTCGTGGATGGCCTGAATCAGCTGTTTTCCGCCTTCATCCTTGGGATGGGCCTTGCCTGCAAACACGAGCTGGAAATTGCCCACCTTCTCTGCAATCTGCTTGAGCCGTTCAATATCTTTGAATATGAGATTGGCCCGCTTGTAGGGGGTTGCCCTGCGGGCAAATCCAACGGTAAAGACCTTTTTCTTGAATTTGATAGGAGATTTTTTGTTAATCAAGTTTATGAGTTTGTCTTTGCTGACCTGATGGGCCTTGTCCAGTTCTTTCAACGGCACGGCCAGGGCATGACGCAGATGATCATTTTCGAGTTGCCAGTCAGCCACATAGGTATCAAGTAGCTTGGCAATGGGTGGGGCGATCCAGGTGGGTACGTGAATGCCATTGGTGATCGCATCAATGGTATACTCCGGGAACATGTCACGGGACACTTCAGCGTGTTTTTTGGCCACGCCATTGACATAACGGCTGAATGCCAGTGCCAAGTGTGTCATGTTGAGCCTTGTCTTGTCCGGCATGAAGTAACGCGTCATTTTCCACATGGGATGATCACCGATCAGGGCCTTGGCATCTTTGAGATCAAAACGATCATGTCCTGCTGGCACGGGGGTGTGTGTGGTAAAGATACATTTCTGAATCAGCGTGCTGATGTCCGCTTTGCGTGCGCTGGTTCGTTTTTGGCGTTTAAGCTGCTCTGCCAGGAGTTCAAAGGTCAAAAAGGCAGCGTGACCTTCGTTCATGTGGTAGCAGGACAGCTGGTCATACCCCAGGGCTCTGAGTATCTTGACACCCCCCACGCCAAGGATCCATTCCTGCATCAAACGATAGCGATTGTCACCGCCGTAGAGGTGGTGACTCAAGGACCGTAATTCACTGGGATTACCCGAAATATCTGTGTCCAGATAATAGACAGGGACCACGTGACCGGTCAGGCCTTTGGCTTCGTAACACCAGGCACGTACTTTGCACATGTGGCCGTCCAGCTTGACCGTGACTGTGGGTTTGCATTTCTTGAGTTGCTTGTCAATGGCCCAGACTTGTGGTTTTTCTGTCTGACGCCCCTTTTTGCTGATACTCTGATGGAAATACCCTTTGCGTGCGAGCAGCGTGACGCCCACGTAGGGCAGAGCCATGTCTGCGGATGTCTTCAGCGTGTCACCCGCGAGGATGCCGAGGCCACCACTGTAGGTGGACACTTTGGCGTCAATACCGACTTCCATGGAAAAATAGGCGATCTTTTGAGTTTGTTTTTGGGTCATAACGATGTCTGTCCTTAAATAGTGATTGATTATACTCTTCCCGTCAGTTCAGTCAGTGCCTGGAGACGCTGGGCATGTTTTAGTGCCATGTCTCTGGTTGTCATGCGCCATTGCCAGTTGCCTCGGGTCTTGGAAGGATAATTCATACGGGCTTCCTGTCCTAGATTGAGGATGTCTTGCATGGGAATCATGGTGACCTTGGCCACTGAGGTCATGGCCAGGCGAATGAGTTGCCATGCGACGGTTCGTGATGTGACTTTGTGCCCCAGGTAATCGCACAATCGTGTCTTTTGAGATTCAGTGGCGTTGTATTCAAACCAACCTCTGGTGGTGTTGTTGTCATGTGTGCCCGTGTACACAATGTAGTTTTCTTCGTGATTGTGCGGGCAATGGTAGTTCTGAGAGGGTTTGCCATCAAAGCCAAAGTGGAGGACCTTCATACCGGCAAAATTGAATTGCCGCATGAGCTCGCGTACATCGGCTGTGATGTGCCCCAGGTCTTCAGCAAAGATCTGGGCAAAGGGCAGTTTTTCGAACAGGGTCTGGAAGAATGCTGCGCCTGGTCCGGGTTGCCATTGGCCATTCATGGCGGTTTTGTGCGAACCCGGTATTTCCCAGTACTCAGCAAAGCCACGGAAATGGTCAATGCGAATTGTGTCAAACAGGCTCATATTGTGGGCAATTCGATCGATAAACCAGGTATAGCTCTGTTTGGCCATGACCTCCCAGTTGTATACCGGATTGCCCCAAAGCTGACCGGTTTTGCTGAAGTAGTCTGGTGGTACGCCTGCCTTGAATTTAGGCCGTTTGTCCGCATTGAGCTTGAAGAGCTTGGGATGGGCCCACACATCAGCGCTGTCTTGGGCCACATATAAAGGCAGATCGCCCACAAGTAGGATGTCTTGTTCGCGACAGCTGTCACGCAGCGCTGTAAACTGACGCCAGAACAGGTATTGAAAGAAGCGATAACGTTCCAATTCCAGGTGGAGCTCTTTGCGTATTTCCCTGAGCACACTTTTATCACGATCTCGCAGGGTCTTGGGCCATTCTGTCCATTGTCGTTTAACGCCGATACGTTGTTTCAATGCCGTAAAGAGGACAAAATCATCAAGCCATTCTTTGTGACGTTTGACAAAGCTGTGATAGGCCTCAGGTGTTTTTTTACTGAAGAAACGTTCGAAGGCTCGGTTGAGCAATCTGTTTTTCAAGCCTTCTGCGCGGGCAAAACTGGCCTTGTTAGCAGGAAAAGAGGGTAATCTGCTGATGTCTTGTTTGTCCAACAGCCCCTTGGCGTAGAGCTGGTCCGGGCTGATCAGCAGCGGGTTGCCAGCAAAGGCTGAATTACAGCTATAGGGAGAATACCCCGCCTGAGCTGTGGTGCAATTCAGGGGCAACATCTGCCAGTAGGTCTGGCCGGCTTGCTTGAGGAAGTCGACAAACTGATAGGCCTGGGGTCCCAGATCGCCAATGCCATAGTCGGAGGGCAGTGAGCTTATATGTAATAAGACTCCGCTGGAGCGTTTTCTAAACATAAGTAATCTTCCTTGATCCCTTCGTTATGAGAGGGCCAGCCCCAGATATCCGGCCAGTTGTTTAAACAGAGCGATCCAGCAACTGGCTTCCTGGTCATTCTGTTCGCTGAGTTTTAATTTCATTGTTTGGTAGAAAGTCTTGCTGATTTCAAAGAACAGGTTTTGAGCGTGTTGCAGATCAATATCAGGGACCAGAGGATCAATGATTTCAAGCGTTTGGCCGATTTGCTCCAGGAGCTTCAAATCTTCTGGCTCGTTTTTGAGCTGCTGCATCCATTCGCTGATACGTAAGCTGGCGTCAAAGCTCAGTCGTTTCTGATTCAGCTGTACATCAAATGCTACAATTTCGTCTATCACATCACGAAGATGTTCCAGGTCCACGTTTTCGGCGCGAATGCCCTTAAGTATAGAACGATTCAATATAAAGGCCGCCGGGCCCGCCAAATCAGGGGGCAGGGGCATGCCCATGTTGCGTACCATTTTCATGATGGCGTAATTGTGTTCGTAGATGTGCCTGAACGAGGAAGAAATCTCTGTGCGCGTGTTTTCAAGCAGGCGGTCCAGTATTTTTCGTTGCTGGTCTTTGAACAGGTCGGACAGCGAATAATTGATGCCCTCAAATGAGGTATTCATAATCTGAATGATTTCGTTGGTGTCACCTCGTTTGAATGCGTCCTTCATGTTCGAACAGAGTTCTTCAAAGTCGTTCTTTTGCTCAGCTTTGCGTACCACGGCAAACACATGATGGTCGCCCAGGTACAAGACCGCCAGTTCAATACCATATTGTTGCAGTGTGATCTGCGACTCAATGGTGGCGGCACTTGTGATGAGTACTTGAACGCCCGCTTCAATACGCCGGCAGGTCTTCGGATGCAGTGTGTAGCAGTAAATGTCCGTGCTGTTGTCGCAGGGCTTCTCAAAGACCGAGCTCAAGCCAACATGGGCGCCCACACGGCTTAAATCAACGCAACAGGGGGCGACATGGGCTTCGTACACCAGACGTCCATTGGCAAGGGGACGATTGTTTGAGGGGGCCACCTCCAGACGATGTTTAAACTCCGGTTCAAAGTCCTCGTTGTGTACGTCACGGCACAACTGCATGGCCCGGGCTGCGTATTTCATAATCTGTGTGGTTTCAATGCCTGAAATATCGTCAAAAAACCAGCCGCAGCTTGTATACATGAGCATGCTATTACGCTGGATTTCAAGGAGCTTCAGGAAGGTTACCTTTTCCTGGTCAGCGAGTGTCTTTTCTGTGTGTTCCTTGATGAATCGCTCTACAAACTTCTTGGAGCGATCGTGGATGACACGAATGTAATCATTTCGCAATGCCCAGGGATCATCCACCCACTTTTTCATCTCTTTATCGTACATGTAGGCAAAGTGATCTCGCAGCCAGTCAAGAGATTCGCGTAGCGGTGCTCGCCATCCTTGTTGGCCGGACAGGGCTTGGTCACTGGCGCAGCCACAATTATTTTTCCAGCGTTCCAGGCCGTGTTCGCAGCTCCATGACGTATTCTCCCAGACTTCAACTTCGTACTGAGGTGTGACCCAATCCAGATATTCCGCGTAGATAGTCACTTGAGCCAGTTGTTTTTCTTCTATCTCATGCAGGCAATAGGCCAACGCCATATCACCATGACGATGATGGTGGCCGAATGATTCGCCATCTGTCGCCAAATGGACCAGGGGTTGATGCTCGCTACGACTTGGAAAGCCCTGGATCATTCGATTGGCCAGGTTTTCGCCATTGTGTAACAGGCCGCCGTAGGCCACATTGTGCGAAATGGCCCCATGGTAGAAAAAGACGGTGATTTCTTTGCCTGATGGCAAACGGCACAGATACGGCTGAGTGGTGTCAATATCGTGTTCGTTGACGGTTTTCCAGCGTTTTCCGTCCAAACGACGTACACGTTTGGCTTGACGAGGTGCGAGAATGGTGAACCGAATGCCAAGATCTGCCAGGGTTTCCAGCGTAGGTAAATCTGTGGCTGTTTCTGGGAGCCACATGCCTTCTGGCTGGCGTTGGAATCGGTGTTCAAAATCTTGAATGCCCCAGAGAGTCTGCGTATGTCGATCTTGATCATTGCATAACGGCATGATCATGTGGTTGTATGGCTGGGCAATGGCCGGGCCGTGGCCAGAAAAACGTTTCTGTCCGAGACGATCCGCTTCCAGGATCTTTTTGTAGACATCCGGGTCCTTGTCTTCCAGCCAGGACATGAGCGTAGGACCAAAATTAAAGCTCATGTGGCTGTAATTGTTGACAATGTCGACAATTTTCTTGTCCTGATCCAGAATACGAGATACTGCATTTTGCCGATAACATTCTTGACTGATGCGTGTATTCCAATCGTGATAGGGGTAGGCTGAATCCTGAAGCTCAATGGCCTCCAGCCAGGGGTTTTCACGCGGGGGTTGGTAAAAGTGCCCATGTACACATACGAATCGATTCATTATCAGCCTTTCAGGTTGATGGACATTGAGACGTCCAAATTTATCATCAGGCTCAAGAATACTACCCTATAAGCCCCACAGTATCTTCGACAAACCGCCTTCAAAACTCAAATGGGCATTCTCTACAATACTGGGTTTTCTAGGAAAATGTTGTCAAAAAGTCAGATTTTAGGGGGCCTTGTTGAAAATGGAGGCGACCATTTTCTTGCCTTGAACGGTTATGGTGCTCCCGGTATACTCTATTTTCCGTGTAGAAAATCTAATGCCTGTTATTTGACTTTGTTCCATTTTGACCGAGTTCAAGTTGTTTTCTGAGGAATTTACTATGAAACTGAAGGCTGTATTCTCCATCATTAGCCTGTTCTGGTTAAGCTCCTGCGCTACTAATAAGGCTGTTAATAAGGCTGTTGATCCCTGGATTATCGGGTCTCCAGCGGGCAGCCGTTTCGTCTCAATCAACAAGACAGGAGAGACGATTATTCCGAATGGGCGGATTGTGGCGCCTGTGGGAAAGAATATTGTGGTGGCGCCTCATCCCTTTGGGCTGACATTAAGTCCAGATGGCAATACTGCCATTACAGCCAACTCCGGCACCAGTCCGCTTTCCATCACCATTATTCGGGATATACTGTCTGAAAAGCCAGAGGTTCAACAGATTCCCCCTGGACACGAAACTGATGAAGGGGTGTTGGCTTCGGTTTTTATGGGACTTGCTGTTTCAAAAGACAACAGTCTGGTGTATGTGGCAGGTGGTCAGGAAAACAAGGTTTACACCTATGATCTGCGAACTGGAGAGAGTCTAGGCGCTTTTGATTGCAACTTTGTGTCTGACACGGTTGATTACAGCCATGGGTACATTGGCGATCTTGTTCTTTCAAGGGATGGAAAAAAGCTCTACGCGGTGGATCAAATTGGCTTTCGAATGGTCATTATAAATACCGAGACTGGACAGGTGGAGCAAAACGTGCCTGTAGGAAGATACCCATTTGGGATTTGCCTGTCACCCGATGAACAGACGCTGTATGTGGCCAATGTCGGGATGTTTGAATACAGCATGGTATCCGGTGTTACCAGTAAAAACGCGAGTGATAAGGCCCTTAAATATCCAGCTTTTGCCTATGGCAGTCCAGACATGGTCAAGGGTATAAAAAGCGATGATGTGTCAGTGCCCGGGCTGGGGGAAATGAATTCACCCGAAGCATTTTCAGTGTTTACGATCAGTCTGAAAGACCCGGATGATCCCAAGGTTATCGCCAAGACCAAGACGGGTCACCTGGTTGGGGCCAAGGTGGAGGGTATTCCTGCGGTGGGGGGCGCCAGCCCCAATTCTCTTGTGGCCACTGATAAGCATGTTTTTGTGAGCAATGGTACCCACGATTCCATCTCTGTCATTTCAATCAAAAAAGATGTTGTGGTAAACACGATTTATCTTAAGCCGGATCAGCGCGTAAAACAGTTTCGGGGTGTTATTCCGTTTGGATTGGCCCTTTCTCCTGACAACAAATGGCTGTATGTGGCTGAGTCGGGCATCAATGCTGTGGCTGTCATTAATGCAGAAACCTTGGACGTGGTTGGGCATATTCCGACAGGTTGGTTTCCTGCAAAAATTGAGGTGAGCAAGGACGGAAAAAAACTGATTGTGACCAATGCGAAGGGCTATGGGAGCGGCCCCAATGGTGGGCAGGATTTTAGAGTGGGGCCGGAAGGCAGTTATATTGGTTCACTCATGAAAGGTACTGTTCAGATCGTTGATATACCTTCCCAGGAGGCACTGACCCACTTGACACAGCAGGTAATCACCAACAATTTTGATTTCGAGAGGGCCTCTTCTGAAAAATACGCATGGCGAAAAAACAATCCAGTGCCCCTTTACCCAGGCGAGAAGACAAGCCCGATCAAACACATTGTATTTATTTCGAAAGAAAATCGTACGTACGATGAAGTGTTTGGGCAGGTAAAAAAGGGGCGTGGTGATGCCAGTCTGGCACGGTATGGCTCGGGCGTCACATTTCAGAATTCCAGCCGGAAGGTCACAATCAAAAATAGTGATATCATGCCCAATCATTTGAAGATTGTGCGTGACTTTGCTATGTCTGACAACTTTTACGTGGATGCAGATGTGTCGGCTGATGGGCATCGCTGGCTTGTCAATACGTATCCCAACGAATGGGTCGAAACCTGTACCGCTGCCAGCTATGGGGGCAATCGTTCGTTTCGTTTTGGCTCCAAAGCGCCAGGTGTCTATGCCATGAATGGTGCTGCAGGCGCCATATATCCCGAAGACTACAATGAAGCCGGGTCCATGTGGGATCATCTGGAAAGGCATGGTGTCAACTTTTTCAACTTTGGATTCAGCATCATGTTTGAGCCGGGAATCTATGATTCTAAATTCAAGTATGAAGGCATCAGGCACTACATCAATTATCCGTTGCCAAAGCCCCTCTGGGATCGGACTTCAAAGCAGTATCCCACATACAACATGGCCATTCCTGATCAGTTCAGAATTGACCAGTTCCAAACGGAATTTGATGAAAAATGGATCAGTGGTCCAGACACCATGCCAGCGTTTCTCACGGTCATCATCCCCAATGATCATGGCGCAGGGGAGCGGCCCGAGGCCGGCTATCCGTTTCGTGAAAGCTATATGGCGGACAATGACCTGGCAGTGGGGCGTATTGTAGAATATCTTTCGCATACCCCATACTGGAAAAACATGCTGGTGGTTGTCACTGAAGACGATGCTCAAAATGGCGTGGACCATGTCGATGCACACCGAAGTTTGTTAATGCTAATTTCACCCTGGGTCAAGAGAGACCATGTGAGCCATGTGCATTACAGTTTTGGGAGCATTTTCAAGACCTTCTGGAACATACTCGGTTTGCCTTATCTTAACCAGTACGATGCCAGCGCCACGGATCTGGCTGAATTCTTCACTGATATACCCGACTACGAACCCTATACTGCTGTACCAGTCGATTCGAAGGTCTTTGAGCCGCAGAAGGCCCTGGATCCATTTGATGAAACCTTTGACTGGGAGGCATTGGATGAGTCTCCCGTGATGGATAACCAGGAAGATATGATTCGAGAGAGTAAAGAAAAGGATGAATACCGGTTGGAAAACAGGGAGAGGCCAAATTGAATTTTTAGAGGTGTCCTTATATAGCAGGGGTTTTTCAAAGGGCCTTTGTAGTGCATTTTGGCAATGACTTTGCTGTCACACTTTGGACTGATGTTGGCATGCGGCTAAAAACTCGGGTTGTTTTGGATTGCGGTTGACAGTGAATGACGCGTATTGTATTTTGTATTCAAATACGTTTAAGCAGTTTTTTTAGGCGAAGCGGACAGCTTGTGGTGAAACCATCGAGATCCTGTGACGCATAGTCTGGATTTTGCAGACGTGGCCAGGGTCAATCGCACTTTATTATCAAGGAGCGAAAATGAGAAGGCATTTGGTATTGAAACGGGTTGTTTGCCTGGCAGTGTTTGCCATTGCAGGGTCGGTATTGGCCGGACAGGTCAGCGGTGAACTGAAAACCTGGCACAAGGTGACTGTGACATTCGACGGTCTGGACACGGCTGAAAATGCCACACCGAATCCATTCATGGATTACCGCCTCAATGTTCGCTTTACACACATCGGCTCGGGTCAGAGTCTACTTGTACCCGGTTATTATGCCGCCGATGGCAATGCGGCGAATACCTCCGGTGACAGCGGCAACCAGTGGCGTGTTCATTTTGCACCAGGCCAGATAGGCACCTGGATGTATGCGGTTTCGTTCAGATCTGGCAAGAATGTGGCTGTGGCAGAAGATCCCGGTGCAGGTGATTCGGCAGAGTTTATGGATGGTGAAACGGGTTTGATTACAATTTGTGCCTCGGACAAGACGGGTCGGGATATGCGGGCCAAGGGATTGTTGCAGTATGTGGGCAAGCATCACCTCCGCTTTGCAGAGACAGGCGAGTATTTTCTGAAGTGCGGAGCCGACGCCCCTGAGAACTTTCTGGCCTATGCCGAGTTCGATGGGGATTTCAAGACCGATGGTCAGAAGGACAATTTGATCAAGACCTGGGCCCCGCATATCAAGGACTGGAAGCCGGGTGATCCCACGTGGCAGGACGGCAAGGGCAAGGGCATTATTGGGGCCATCAACTATTTGGCGTCCAAAGGCATGAACGTCTTTTCATTCTTGCCCATGAACATTGCCGGCGATGACCGCAATGTGTTCCCCTACACCACGTACGATGAGCGGGAACGCCTGGACTGCTCCCGCATGGACCAATGGGCCATGGTGTTCGAACATGGCAATAGCCTGGGCATGTATCTTCACTTCAAGACCATGGAAACAGAAAATGAACTGATCCTGGACAAGGGTGACCTGGGGCCACAGCGAAAGCTTTATTACCGTGAGTTGATTGCCCGCTTCAGCCACAATCTGGCTTTGAACTGGAATTTGGGAGAAGAGATCAACAGTGCTACGCATCTTCAGAAGGTGGCCTGGGCGCAGTATTTTGCAGAACATGATCCGTACCAGCATCACATAGTGATTCACAATATGGGTGACCCGCATTATGACCTGCTGGGCAAGGCCTCGGCACTCAGGGGCTTTTCTCTGCAAACGAGCAAAGCTGATTTTAGCCAGGTACACAGACGCACCCGAGATTACATTGACCGGTCTGTGGCCGCAGGGATACCTTGGGTTGTGGCCTGCGATGAACCGGGTGATGCCCAACACGCCCTCATTACAGATGAAGAAGATCCTACGCATGACAACGCACGCAAGAATGCCCTGTGGGGCAACATCATGGCAGGCGGCGCCGGTGTCGAGTGGTACTTCGGGTACAAGCATCCTCATAGTGACTTGACATGCCAGGATTTCCGGTCACGGGAGAACATGTGGACGCAGTGCAGTTTTGCCCTGGCATTTTTCGACAACTATGAGATTCCGTTTTGGGACATGACATGTCAGGATGAATCAACGGCCAGCAAAGATGATTACGTGCTGTGTAAACCCGGTGAGGTTTACCTCGTGTATCTGAAAAAAGGTGGCACCGTGAACATCCATGTCACCTCTGGAGAATTCAACCACGGATGGCTTAATCCTCGAACAGGTGAGGGACTCCATGGATTGCTGAAACGCGGCACTGTTACGGGCAAGACCCGTGTCACTGCGCCAGATAATAACGACTGGCTGCTTGCCATCAGGGGGCAAGGCCAATTGACTCTGGCCGTCGATTAAATCCCTATTAGGCTGGTTCCGGATCACACGCCCCAGATGAGCTGCAAGGCACTCTGGCACGCAGGTATGGCTTTTGCAATGGGGTACATAAAGGCCTTGTTGCAGGAATAGCCCTGCGACTGTTAGGCCGGATCGTAGAGACTGGCATTAGTTAGGAAATAGACCGATGAAAAAAAGAGTGGTTATGCTCGTAATCTGTGGCCTGTATTGTGTTCCTGGTTTGGCAGACACCCAGGTGATGACTCTGATGGAAGGAGAAAACTTCTGGGGCGGGTGTATCACTGATGGCCGGGCCATGCCATTTGGCCGGGTCGATTTTCAGCGGGATCTCTACGGCAATACTCAGGGCAACCAAGCTCAGCCGCTTCTCATTTCTGATAAGGGACGTTATGTCTGGTGTGAGGAACCCTTCAAGTTCAATTTTGATGGTAAGACACTCAAGGTCGAATCACGCCACGGTAAGATCCAGAGTGGCCAACAGGGCGATACTCTGCGTGAAGTTTTCCAATATGTCAGTCGCACCTACTTTCCCAGCAATGGACAGATTCCTGATGAGCGGCTCTTTGTCAAGCCTCAGTACAACACGTGGATTGAGCTGATCTATGATCAACGTGAAGATCGTATCCGACAATATGCTGATGATATTCTGAGCCATGGCTTTCCCTCAGGCGTGCTCATGATTGATGATAACTGGCAGGAAGATTATGGTGTATGGGAGTTTCATCCAGGTCGGTTTTCAAACCCCAAGGACATGATGGATAGACTGCATGATCAGGGTTTTCAAGTCATGCTATGGATCTGTCCCTATTTCAGTCCGGACAGTGAGACATTTCGTCTGTTGCGAAACAAGGGATACTTCCTCAAGGACAAGCGGGGCGGCACCTATATCCGAAAATGGTGGAACGGTCACAGTGCATCGCTCGACCTGACAAATCCTGACGCCGTGGCCTATTTTCAAGGGCGGCTTGCTTATCTTGTCAATCAGTATGGTGTGGATGGGTTCAAGTTCGATGCGGGCGACGCCAATCACTATCATGACCCGAACATAAAGGCCTCAATGGATATCAGTCCCAACGCTTTCTCCGAGCTCTGGGCCAGGTTGGGTCTGCCTTTCAAGCTCAATGAATATCGCGCCTGTTGGAAACTGGCCGGTCAACCGCTCGCTCAACGCTTGCGGGACAAGGGGCATACCTGGCGGGATCTGCAGCAACTCGTTCCTGATGCCCTGGTCCTGGGTCTGATGGGGTATGCGTATACCTGTCCTGATCTGATTGGGGGAGGGGAATACTCATACTTCTACAACAATCCGGGTAAGGCTCTGGATCAGGAGTTGATTGTTCGGTCGGCCCAGTGCTCGGCCCTGATGCCCATGATGCAGTTTTCTGTGGCCCCATGGCGCGTACTGAGTGAGGACAACATGGCCATCTGCCGGGATATGGCGAAACTCCACGAGGTCATGGGCCCCGAGATTCTGGCCATGGCCAAAGCGTCCTCCAAGTCAGGGGAACCCATGGTGCGGACTCTGGAATATATGTATCCTCACCAAGGGTATGCCTGTATCAAGGACCAGTTTCTACTGGGAGACAGTCTTCTGGTTGCGCCGGTCCTGGAGAAAGGCGTACGCAAAAGGACAGTCCTTTTCCCCCGAGGGGTGTGGCAGGGAGACGACGGCTCCACGATCACAGGGCCGTGCACGCAGGACATTGATGTCCCTCTGAAACGATTGCCCTGGTATCGGTGTTTGTCTGTGTCGCAATAGTCCAGCCGAGATTGCGAAAAGCCATAACAGGACTTTTGCAAAAAGCCCTGTGGTGTACAGTTTTTGGTTTTCAGTTTT
>CAZBTJ010000093.1:0-22153 GCA_964494325.1 uncultured Pirellulales bacterium | reverse complement strand
CGATTCGAATAGGTCTAGCCATAAGGCAAAACTACCCTAAAAAAAAGAACATGTCAGTATAAAACAAAATAAAAGGTCTGACCCTCGAACCCCAAAGGTCTGACCCTCGAACCCCTCTCTTGTCAAGGTCGGGTCACCCTGATCAGGTGTTTCGAACCTACCGCCTTTTCAGTGATTGCGGCCCTCAGGTCTACCCTCACGGGCCGGTCCACACTGGAGTGGAACACGTCCATTCCCCCAGTCATCCGTCACCAATTGGATATTCTGAACAAGACCCTGGGATCGGTGGGAGACCTTTTGCAAAGGAATGAACAACTGCGCAGTCGACGAAACAAGCGACAGCAACAGACGCAGAACTCGTCCTCCAAGTAGGCCAAGTTAGGCACCATGCCATCGGCCCATTTCAGCTCGCAGAATGTGCATGCAGCGGCATACCGCTGGCCGCAATTGCCGGTCAGCATCTACATCAATTCGGTGAAATTTGAGATCCGGCCTATTCGCCGGTGGTGAAAGTCAATTTTCGTGGGTTCCTTCATGCTTCGCATTTACTGCTACCTTTTGCCGCAGAATATGGGCTTCAACGCGGGACCTGACAGTCAAAGCCATGTTAAATAATTCAAGACCGGACTGTATGATTTATGGGTTGCACCACAAACTTGGTCATCGTGTTGGATTGGCTTACACTAAGGTAGGTTGATAGGGAAGGCCGCTTTATTCTAAGGGTTTTCCTATGTGGATCGACGGGGCGGTTTCGGAGGGTGGATGACTTGTCAATTTGGATATCCTCCAGGCGGTTGATTGGCAGCATGGTTATCGACGTGAAGCTCTGTGCAAAGCCACTAAACAGGCATATCCGAGAATTCACCACAAGATCAGGTCACCAACTACGCGTTCCCCCGTGGGCACTATAGATCCACCTTGAATCCTGGTTCTTCATCTTCCGGGGCTTCGGCCAAGACCTTCAACCACACCTCGTGCCCCTGGTAGACACCCTCAATCGAAACGTTCGGGCCCAGATTGTCATGTGGGCCAAATGAATGAGAGCGCCAGTGAAGGCTCGCCACCACTTCAAAGGCAGACATCAGTTCCTGCACGTTCAGTGAGAAACCAGGTACGATGATTGCACCGTCATCCGCTCCACCGACCACTTCGCCCGGGGTGGAGTATACCGCTATCTCCCAGAAATCGTTTTCCATGCGCCAGCGGAATGCCAGGAGACCAGATGCGCAGCGAACCTCCATGCAATTGCCTACAGTATCAACAAGTGATGTCAACCATTGAGGTGCTTCTGCCATAAGAAGATCCTTTCGCATGACTGTCATATATGTCAGCCCTGGGAGAGAAGCCAAGACTGTTTGTTGGATCTTCATAGAACACCAATACACGACAGTTCTGTCAAGCACTCATTTCTTTCGAGCAACTGTTCCCACTCTCCGGCTGAAAGATCTTTCGATTGAGACTCAAGTTACCGCAGTTTTTAGCAGGACTGTACCATGAAAAATGGCGATTCTCTGGATTCAGACGCCCTCATTTTTGGCCTAATATCGCTGTTTTTCGCGTATCAGATTCAATGTACATTCAAGTACTGCGTTGTATAATACTCACAAGCTTTTGTTCTACAGCTGGTTACAGATACAAAGCGTGGTTGGCTTATAGGGAAACTACAACCGTTTCTACAACTAAGTCGGGATTATCTGTCAAATAAACGTACTGTTGTCTAGGAGGCAGGATCATGATAATTTCAATAAGAAAGACTTAATCGCTATGCGGCGAGTTTACATAAGACGTTGAAATTGCACAAGTTCGAATTATTGCGTAGGACAGGTATGAATCAGCGAACCAGTTCAATGAAGAGCTACAGCATTTCATAAACGGCGAAGCGGTTATGGCACGTACTGCCGGCGTGGTTCCAGCGATAGTACGCTGGATGAAGCGTGGGCCCAGACTCGCAGTGACTGTGATGGCAGCATTCGTGTTCTGCACCTACCACTTGGTCACATATTTTCTTGGCGAAGCAGGCATCAGCGAGCGGTTTCATACCTTCACAACTGGTCTGGTGATTGCGTGGTGTTCAATCGCCTGGATATATCAACAGCTGGTGTTGAAATCCAATCCAAACCGATGGCTGCCGTACATGTGGGTGACAACCGACGTTCTCCTCCTGACCGGGTTTCTCATGTTCGCTGTCGCCGGTGCTCACAGCTAACTTGTTTCCATTTATTTCGGGCTTGTGGCGGCGGCTGAGCTGTGGTTCAAGCAGAGTGTCGTGAGAACCGTTGCCTGTGTAGAGTCACTCTGGTCTGTGATGATGCGACCAGGATTCAGGCGTACTCCGACACCCCAGTCAATGATGATCAATGGCACCATGTCGATGGTTAACGACATTTGTGGGGCTAGCACCTCCTTTTGAAATCTTCGCACGATAGGTTGTGTGCGTACTATCGTGAGAGCGGTTTTTGACGTATGCTGAGACATCAGGCAAGGTATTCTCGGCTTTTTTGTGCTAAGTCTTTTGTAAAACAGGTCATTAAAGAATATGGATTCCCTAAGGAAGCCGATCCAACGACGACAAAGGGCAAGGATCTGGACAGGGCTAGATTCATCTGCGATGGACACAAAAAAGGAGATAGACGTATGCAACTAGAAAAGAGTGACTTGGTGTTATTGGTGATGAGTCTGGCAGGCTTGGCTTGGTCTGTGGATAACCCCTTTGAATTTTCGGAGTTTAACCTCAAGACCCCGTTTACCGACACCGTGGATAATAACAATCCCTTGCCCGAGTACCCTCGCCCGCAAATGGTTCGTGAAGACTGGCTCAGCCTGAATGGACTTTGGGAGTATCGCCTGGATAAGAGTATCTTCAAACCAGTTCAGGGCTTGGTTAAAAAGGCCTCTTTTACGACGCAAATGATTCCCGAGGAATTTCATGGGAAGATCCTGGTTCCTTTTGCCATTGATGCCCCTCTTTCTGGTGTTGGGCACATCCTGCGTCCTGAGGAACTACTTTGGTATCGTCGCAGATTTGAAGTGCCTAAGTCGTGGAAAGGTCAGAAGGTTATGCTGCGTTTTCAGGCATCAGATTGGGAGACAAGTGTCTACATAAACCGAAAGAAGGTGGGCCAGCATCGTGGCGGTTATGATCCTTTTGCCTTTGATATCACATCCTATTTGAAATCCGGTGTCAATGAGCTTCATGTTTGTGTTTGGGATGGTACGGAGCAGCAGTGCCAGGCCTTGGGAAAACAGATTATGCCGGAAAACCGTAAGGGATTTCGGTATCAATCAACCGGAGGGATTTGGCAGACTGTTTGGTTAGAGCCTTTGCCTCAAAATAGTATTAAACATTTGAAGATTGTACCTAATTACGATCTGGCCTGTGTGTATGTGACGGCCATAAGTTCATCAAAGGGGTTAGTTTCAGTTAGACTTGGTGGTCTCGATGAAGTGATTGGCAAGACGAACGAACCCATTGCGGTCAAGGTGAAGGATTTTATTGCTTGGTCACCTGAAAATCCGTTTCTCTATGATATGTCGGTGTCGCTTAGTGAAAATGGTCAGCTTGTCGATCAGGTGCAGAGTTATACGGGTATTCGTAAGATCGCAGTTAACAAAGCCCCAGATGGTTTTACGCGTATCTTTCTAAATAATAAACCGATCTTCCAGTATGGTCCCTTGGATCAGGGCTATTGGCCGGACGGTGTGTTGACACCTGCCACTGAAGAGGCGATTAAGTTTGATCTGAAGTATTTGAAAGATATTCACTGTAATATGATTCGTGTGCATATTAAGACACATCCGGATCGTTGGTATTACTGGGCTGACAAATTAGGCCTACTGGTTTGGCAGGATATGATCTGCATGCCTAAGTATGGCCAGAAAGTTGATGACGCGGCATCGAAGCAGTGGCATGACGAGTTTAAGGCCATGGTGGACTGGTTACATAATCATCCTTCTGTAACCCAATGGATCGTCTTTAATGAGGGCTGGAGTCAACATGAGACAGAACGATTCGGTCAGTGGGTTTCTGAATACGATCCAACGCGTTTAATTACCGGTGCAAGTGGTTGGACAGACAAACCAACCGGGGATATTATGGATGCACACAACTATTCATTTTATCCAGGATTAAATGTAACTGACTACAAGCTTAATGGCAAACGTGCGGTTTTGCTAGGTGAAGTAGGCGGTTTGAATATGGCAGTTGAAGGTCATACATTTTATTCTGACGTTCATAAACCCAAAGATCCGAAGCATGTTAACTATACACCTGTGGATAAATTCAATCTGACAGGCAGTGGTGCACGTCAAACCTTTGCATCTGAAGAGACCTTGGCTCTAGGTTTTGATCAGTTTGTTGAGAATCTACGCTTTTTAAATGCCATCGCTGGTTGCAATGCGGCTGTGTATACCCAGATTACAGATGTAGAACATGAACTCAATGGTTGGTTGACCTACGACCGTAAGGTCTCTAAGGTAAATGTAAAAAGCTTAGCGACGCTGCACGATCGTTTATATGATCCGCCTCAGCTTAAGACGATTGTTCCTTTTGGTTCAAAATGGACATTAACGAATAAGAATAAGAAGCAATCTGTTACCTTACCCATTGGTGTGGCTGATAATAAGTATATGCCTTTGTCTTGGAAGGCAGCGTTGCCTTATGATTTACAAACAACCTTTACATTGACAGACATTCCAGAGAAACTCTGCTTTGCAATGAAGGGTAATTTAAATTGTACGATTAAGCTTAATGGCAAGGTCTTACGTGCTACCAGAGCGATTGCAAAGGCTGGGGAGCCTGTGTGTACGGTGTATCCTTTGTTGGATGAAGAGATGTTGATTGCAAAGATTGGTGAGAATCGTATTCAGATAGTATCACCAGTGCGTAAATCAAAGAAATACAAGGTCTTTGATATGGCTTTGTATGGGACGGAAGAATAAAAACAGGACGCAGAACACAGGATGCAGAACACAGAATGTGGTAGCCTTCGGCTGGCTAAATGATCAGCATGGGCGGAGCCCATCCTACGAAAAATCGCATAAATTAGGGTTTGTTAATTATGAAAAAGATGATGGTACTAATGATATGTGTGTTGGGTTTTAGTTTTTGTGTACATGCCCAGACAAAACCTAATTTTATGATTTATCTGTCTGATGACCATTCGATGTTGGATTGTAGTACCTATGGTGCCACGGATATACCAACACCCAATATGGATCAGTTGGCTAAGGATGGTTTGAAATTCAGACGTGCCTTTATTGCTTCGCCTGCCTGTGCACCGAGTCGAGCGGCAATGTTAACGTCGTTGATGCCAGTTGTAAATGGTGCTCAGGAAAATCACTCCTATCCACGTGGTGAGATTAAAAAACTACCTGTTTACCTAAAAGAGTTCGGTTATGAAACAGCGGCCTTTGGTAAGGTGGCTCATGGCGGTTACGCTAAGAAATGTGGATTTGATTTTATCAGTTCTAAAAAAGATGTGGGGCAGTTGCGATCAACAGTGTCTGAGTATCTTAATAAGCGTAAGAGTAAAAAACCACTTTGTATTTTTGTAGGTACCAGTAATCCTCACGTGGGCTGGCCAGAGGTGACGGATTTTAATGACGATGATTTGGTCTTGCCACCAACACATATAGATACCCCACAGACACGTTATCAGCGTGCACGGTATTATCAAGAGATTAAGGAGCTGGATGGTTTATTGGGTGATCTTCGAGTGCTAACTCAGAAATATCTCGGTGATAATACACTCTTTATGTATACCAGTGATCATGGCGGTCAATGGCCCTTTAGTAAGTGGACACTCTATGATTCAGGGATTCGCACTCCGATGATTGCCGCTTGGCCGGGACAGATTAAGGCGGGTACTGAAACGTCAGCTATGGTGAGTTGGATTGATCTTTTACCTACACTGGTAGACTTAGCAGAAGGTAAGGTAACCGAAGATATTGATGGTTTATCCTTTGCGAAGGTGCTTTTAGGCGAAGCTGAGACTCATCGATTCGTTATCTTTACAACACATAGTGGTGATAAGAGTAAGAATGTTTATCCTTGCCGTGCGATTCGTACGGATCAATATAAATTTATATCGAATTTACATCCGGAGTTTGCATTTACGACTCATACGGATCTGATTATGTCACGCTTATGCTGTGACTATTGGATGAGTTGGGTGGACAGGGCAAAGACAGATTCAAATGCGAAATTCTTGCTTGATCGTTACTATGAACGACCACGATATGAACTCTATGATATTACAGTGGATCCCTATGAGCTTAATAACTTAGCTGCAGATCCAAATTATGCTGAGGTTTTTACGGATCTTAAGGGTCAATTGGAAACGTGGATGAAAGAGAATAATGATAAGGGTGAGATTTTTAATAAACCAAGGTTATTGAAAGATCCTGATTCATGGAAACCGGGACAGCTTGCAGATCCACGAGTGAAAAAATAGAAGACAGATACCTAAAACCTAAAACTGTTTCCGAGGTGTATAATAAATAAAACCATATTTGTATTAATTGTATTAGCAACGGGCTTAAATCTAGCTATTGCAAAGGAAACCCCGAATGTCATCTATATTCTAGCGGATGATCTTGGCTGGCCGGAATTGGGTTGTTATGGCAATAGCTTTAATGAGACACCGCATTTGGATAAATTGGCAAAGCAGGGGATGTTATTTACGCAAGCTTATGCAGCGGCGCCTGTATGTTCTCCTTATCGTGCTTCGTTAATGTCTGGTCAATATCCTGCACGCATTGGTGTGACTGATTATTTACGGCCAACCACGGATTGGCATTTACCTGATGCTATGGTGACCTTACCTGAACAGTTTAAAAAGGCGGGTTATGTGACTGGCATGACAGGTAAATGGCATTTGAGTGGTTATGCTAAGGTCAAGGGAGCGAGTCAAGTCAAGTCCGGACCTCAAGATCATGGTTTCGATGAGGTGATGATTTCTGAGCAGAGAGGTATTTCTGGAGGTTCCTATTTTTATCCTTATAAGAGAGTTGATTTGGCGATTGAGACAGTTCTCGGAGAGAATGAGCATTTGATTGATCGCTCAAACTATGAAGCAGTGCAGTTTATCGAGCGAAATAAAGATAAACCATTCTTCCTCTATAAGAGTCATTACAGTGTCCATGCCAAACTCAATGGTCGTCCTGAACTGGTGGCCTATTTTGAGAAAAAGCCAGGTGCCGGTAAAACTAAGAATAATCCTCACCTGGCAGCCATGCTTAAGGTCATGGATGATGGTGTGGGAATGATTCTGGAAACACTCGAAAAACACGGTTTAACGGATAAGACCATGGTTATATTTACAAGTGATAATGGTGGTGATGGTCGTGTTACTTCTAATGCCCCTTTACGTGAAGCAAAGTCGCATCTCTACGAAGGGGGGATCCGTGAACCAATGATCGTTAAATGGCCTTCAGTGGTAGAGCCTAATACGGTTTGTGAGACAGTTGTTGTAAATACTGATTTCTATCCGACCTTTGTTGAGCTATTGGCTTTGGATCAGCCAGAGCATACACTTGATGGTCTTTCCCTTATTGACGTATTAACAGATCAAGCCAAGCTCGAACGGGAAACTCTTTACTGGCATTATCCCCTGCAAAAGAAGCATTTCCTCGGTGGTCTATCCAGTGGAGCGATTCGTCAGGGCGATTGGAAACTTATCGAGTTTTTCGACGACAATCACATCGAATTGTATCATCTTGCCGAAGATGCATCCGAAAAACATGATCTGGCCGGACAGTATCCGAAACGGGCCAAGAAACTGCATGAAGCACTTGTTGGGTGGCGAAATAAGACCGTTCAGAAGAAGACTTATTAATCATTACTGAAAAGTAAATGTGACAATGGTATAGAAGGTGCGAAATAAGGAATGGTGAGGCAGAATATGAAATATGGACTGAGATTCCTTGGGCTTCTTCTACTCTGCGGCCCTGTTTTGGGCCAAGATAAACGCCCCAATATCATTATTATGATGGCCGATGACATGGGCTTTTCGGATGTGGGCTGTTATGGTGGTGAGATTCAGACACCCAATATTGATGCCTTGGCCACCAAGGGACTGCGGTTTACGCAGTTTCGTAATAGCTCGCGATGTTGCCCGACCCGTGCGAGTCTGATGACAGGGCTCTATCCCCATCAGGTGGGGCTGACCAGAAACCGCCACAGTTTGACACGTGATGGTGTGACGATTGCCGAGGCTCTAAAGGAATCCGGCTATCACACCGCCATGGTCGGCAAGTGGCATTTATCAAAAACTCTTACCTTAAATGGCTCGGATCATCAAAAGTGGCTGGACCATCAGATCGAACACGGTCCCTTTGGTCCCATCGAATCCTATCCTGCGAATCGCGGGTTTGAAAAGTTCTACGGTATTATCTGGGGCGTGATCAATTATTTTGACCCTTTCTCTTTGGTTGAAGGGACAGAGCCCGTCAAAGAGGTACCGGAAGACTTCTACTTAACCGATGCCATCACGGACAAGGCCATTGAGTATATCTCAGAGTTTTCAAAATCGGACAAGCCCTTCTTTCTGTATTACTCCCAATGTGCCCCGCATTGGCCCATTCACGCCTTGCCAGAGGATATCGCCAAATACAAAGAGACCTACAAGGAGGGCTGGGAGGTCTTAAGGGCCAAGCGTTACCAGCGACAACTCGATATGGGGCTCTTTGATAAGGCTGTCACTCCATTGCCGACAATTATGGGAAAAGAAAAAACCTGGGCTCAACTCACAAAACAGGAGAAGGCCTTTAACAGTCGCAAGATGGCGGTTCATGCAGCAATGATTGATCGTGTGGACCAAAATCTGGGGCGTTTGCTAGAGCAACTCAAGTCCTTTGGGAAATTTGAGAATACGGTTTTCTTTTTCCTTTCTGATAATGGGGCCTCCCCGGAAATTACAGGAGGGCCCGGTTACGATCGCACCAGCCAAACACGCCAGGGTCAGAAGGTGCTCTATGGTAATACCATTCCAACAGAACTACTTGGCTCTGAATTGAGTTATACGGGAATCGGCAGCAAATGGGCCAACGCCTCGAATACGCCTTTTCGATTCTGGAAAAAAGAATCCTATGAAGGCGGCTGCAATACACCCTTTATTGTGCATTGGCCCAAGGGCTTGAAGCAAAAGGGCTTTGTTGATGTCCAGGGACACGTGATCGATCTGATGCCCACCTGTTTGGATCTTGCTCAAGCAAACTATCCAAGGAGTTTTCAGGGCCAGAAACGTCTGGGGTTAGAAGGTCAGAGTTTAATGGATGTAATCAATGGCACCGTGACGACTGGTCAAACCACCCATTGTTTTGAGCATATGGGAGGCCGGGCCGTGGTGTCCGGTGACTGGAAGATCGTGGCCATGGCTAAAGCCAAGAAATGGGACCTCTATCATCTCTCCAAAGATCTGACGGAAACACAGAACCTCGCGGCCCAGTTTCCCGACAAGGTCAAGGAACTTTCCGACGTCTGGCAACGTTGGGCCGATCGGGTAGGTGCTTTGGCTGCCCCTCAGAAAAGAAGGGGGAAATGATGAAACAAATTAAAGATAAGGATTAATAATTGATAGCATAAGGAATTCCTATGATTCGACGCGATTTTATTAAGACAGTTGGTGTGGGGCTTACAGCGGCTTGTTTCGGGATAAAACCGGCTTTGGCAGTTCCAGCCAAGCGGCCCAATATTATTGTGATACTGTCCGATGATGTGGGCTATTCGGATATTGGCTGCTATGGCAGTGAGATTCAAACTCCCACACTCAATGGCTTAGCCAGTCAGGGCCTGCGTTTTCGACAGTTCTTTAATACGGCCCGTTGTTGTCCGACACGTGCCAGCTTGATGACCGGTCTCAATCCGCATCAGGCCGGTATTGGCTGGATGATGACGGACGAAGGCTATGAGGGCTATCGCGGAGATCTCAATAAACGTTGTGTCACCATTGCCGAGGCCCTAAAACCGGCGGGTTATTCGACCTATATGCTGGGCAAGTGGCATCTGACACCGCATCCAACCTCGTATCCTGTGGCCAAGGAAAAGAAATACAACTGGCCCTTACAGCGGGGTTTTGAACGTTACTATGGCATTATTAATGGGGCCAGTAGTTTGTGGGATCCCAATTCTTTAGTACGCGATAATCAACCGATTACGATAAAGAACGACCCGGTCTATCAGCCCCAGGAGGACTATCACTTTACCGATGCCCTCAGTGACAATGCCGTACAGTTTATTGATGAGCATGACACTGACAATCCTTTCTTTATGTACGTCGCCTATACCTCTGCCCATTGGCCCATGCACGCTCGTGAACGGGATATCGCTAAATACAAGGGAAGCTACGATGTGGGCTATGACACGATTCGCAAGGCCCGTTTCAAACGGATGAAAGAGCTGGGCGTGATCCGGCCGGATACGGAACTGTCACCGACCGTGGGCGATTGGGACAAGATCAAGGACAAACGATGGGAATCCGCCTGCATGGAAGTCTATGCGGCTATGCTCGATCAGATGGATCAGGGCATTGGTCGAATCGTAAAGAAGCTCAAAGAGAAAGGGCAGTTGGAAGACACCCTGATCTTTTACTTGCAGGATAACGGCGGTTGTGCCGAAAGTGGAGGTCGTAGTAACAAACTGAAACCTCGTGCGGACAAACCGAGTCTGCTGCCGATTCCGGATGATGTAATTCACTATACCGGTTCCTGTCCCCAACAAACGCGTGACGGTTGGCCCGTTCGACGCGGCAAGGTGATGCCAGGGCCGGCAGATACCTATATCGGTTACGGAAAAAACTGGGCCAATGTTTCCAATACTCCGTTTAGGGAATACAAGCACTGGGTCCATGAAGGGGGCATCTCGACGCCGCTCGTGGTTCACTGGCCTAACGGTTTTTCCGGAAGAAATGAAATCCGTGACGAACCCTCCCATCTGATCGATATCATGGCAACCTGCCTGGACATAGCAGGAGGGACCTATCCCAAGACCCATGCCGGTCAGGGCATAAAACCCCTGGAGGGCATGTCGCTGGTCCCGGTCTTTCAAGGCCGATCTCTGGATCGCGAGGCCCTCTATTGGGAGCACGAAGGGAATCGGGCTGTGCGTTGGGGGAACTGGAAGCTTGTGGCAAAGTCCAACAAAAGGCCCTGGGAACTCTATGATATAAAAAACGATCGTAGCGAATTACACGATCTCTCAAAAGAACAACCACAACGTGTCAAAGAGTTAGAAGCCATGTGGATGGCCTATGCCAAACGCTGCGATGCTTTAAAGGATGGTCAGGTGAGTTTAAAAGCAAAATGGAAACCGAAACAAAGATAGCAACCGCAGGGGGGCTTACATTACTATCGCATTTTAAGGGTTACACCAATGAAAAAAATGATACTACTGATAACACTGCTGTTATGCCTGACAAGTTATGCCAAACAAACCCAGCCGAATCTGGTTTTGCTGATTTCTGACGATTCGTCCCATTGGGATTTCGGCTGCTATGGTAGTCCGGATTCGATTACTCCGAATATCGACAAGCTGGCCTCAGAGGGCCTCCGGTTTGAACGTTGTTATCAGGCAGCCCCGATGTGTTCGCCCACACGTCACAACCTCTATACCGGTATCTGGCCCGTTAAGAGCGGTGCCTATCCCAACCATACCTTCGTGATGCCGGGTAATAAGACCATAGTACAGCGCTTAAAGCCTCTGGGATATCGTGTGGCCCTGTCCGGCAAAACGCACATTGGCCCTAAAAAGGTCTTTGACTTTGAGTATCTTGGTAAGGGTAAGAATCCTGACTACAAGGCCGTCGATGTCTTTATCGAAGATGCCAAAAAGAAAAAGCAACCTTTCTGTTTGTTCCTCTGCTCCAACGAACCGCATACCCCTTGGAACAAAGGCAATCCCAAACTCTTTGATGCTGACAAAATAACACTGCCTCCGATGATTGTCGACACCCCGGAAACACGAAAGGGTTTTGTCAAGTACCTAGCCGAGATCAACTATCTCGATGGGCAAGTAGGGCAGGCCCTGGATTTGCTCAAGAAACACAAGCTATCCAACAACACCCTCTTTATCTTTACCAGCGAGCAAGGCAACAGTCTACCCTTTGCCAAGTGGACCTGCTACAACGCTGGTCTGCATACGGCCTTTATTGCCCGTTATCCTGGTATTATCGAACCAGGTACGGTCAGCCAGGCCTTAATTGACTATTCCGATGTGGTACCGACCTTTATTGAATTGGCCGGTGGTGAGATTCCAGAGTACTTAGATGGCAAGAGTATGGTACCTGTACTAACAGGACAATCTAAAAGCCATAAAGACTATTCGTTTGGCCTACAAACCACGCGGGGGATTAACAATGGATCGGACTATTTCCCCATTCGCTCGGTCACGGACGGTGAGTACCGTCTGGTCCTGAACCTTTCCCCCGAGGCCACCTTTCAAAACGCCGCCACACGGGGAGAGATCTGGAACTCTTGGAAAGTTCTTGCGGCCCGGGGCGATGCCTTTGCCAAACAACAGGTTGCTGCCTATGAACACAGGCCGGCTATGGAACTCTTTAACGTGCTTGAAGACCCCTACAATATGAACAACCTTATGGCGGATCCCAAGCAACAGGAACGTGTCGCCGCCCTGAAAGAGGCTTTGTTGACCTGGATGGACGCATGTGGTGATAAGGGCCTGGGAACGGAGATGGAAGCCAAGGATCATCAACGGGGTGCGGTTAAAAAATATTATCAATAGAAATGGCCGACCCTACCGGCACAATCCTATATAAAGGCTTACCAATGAGAAAGACAATCCTGTTATTCACCGTGTTATTATGGTCAACGACCTTTGCTGCCTGGCAGCCCGTCGAAACCCCTATTAGAACCCAATGGGCCCAGGGTGTCACACCTCTGAACGTGTGGCAGGAGTACCCGCGTCCTCAAATGGAACGATCTCAATGGAAGAGCCTCAACGGTCTTTGGGATTTTACAGTCACTGATCGAAGAGTCAGTTCATTCCCATCTTATGATCGAAAGATACTGGTTCCCTTTGCAATTGAGGCGCCTTTATCGGGGATTGGCGAGCAGGTTAGTGAAAAACAGGCACTCTGGTATCGTCGAACAGTTTCAATACCCAATAACTGGCAAGGCAAGCGTATGCTATTGCATATTGAAGCGTCCGATTGGAAAACCACTGTTTGGATCAACGGCAATAAGGTTGGCGAGCATCTTGGTGGGTATGATCCCTTTAGTTTTGATATCACAGATGTCTTGAACGATCAGGCCCAACAGAATCTTGTTATTCGTGTCTGGGATCCCGGTAATACCGAATATAAATCAGTGGGTAAACAAAAGAACAACGATCCAGCGACCTATGAACTCTGTAGTGGACTCTGGCAGACTGTTTGGCTGGAGCCTGTATCGCAGTCCTATATAACAGCGATCAAAATGACATCGGATGTGGATAAGGGGCAGTTGGTTATTCAGGCCAATGTGAATACCCCTGGACAGGCGTTATCTGCTATAATCCCCGGTGCCAAGGTGATTGAACAGACGGCTACAAGTCTTGTGATGCAATTTGAAAACCCTCATCTTTGGTCACCCGAAGATCCTTATCTCTACCCTGTGACCCTTAGCTGGGGCGAGGATACGATTAGAAGCTATATTGGGTTGCGTAAAATCGAACGTAAACAGATGGGTTCGGTACAACGGATCTTATTGAATGGTAAAGAAATCTTCCAGTTTGGTCCACTTGATCAAAGCTATTGGCCTCAAGGTGCTTTGACACCACCATCAAATGCGGCCATGAAATGGGAACTTGATTATCTCAAAGAGATCGGCTGTAATATGGTCCGTTTACACATTAAACGCAATCCTCGTCGCTGGTATACCTACTGTGACCAATTGGGATTGCTTGTATGGCAGGATTTTATTAACGGTGGTAAAAAGGCAAAAGGTAAGGGCAAAGCAAGCGCTCAGGAATCAGAGCAATGGCTTCTGGAACAGAAGCGAATGATGGATACCTTGCATAACCATCCTGCTGTTGTCATGTGGATTGTCTTTAACGAGGCCTGGGGTCAGCACGATACAGAACGGATTGGTCAATGGGCCGTGGATTATGATTCATCGCGTTTGATTTCTATTGCCAGTGGGTGGACCGATTTACAGGATTTCGGTGATATTCGTGATATGCATGACTATACCATGCATCCATCGATTCCCATAGACTCTGAATCCAAACGGGCCATTGTATTGGGTGAATTTGGCGGGATTAACAGTGTGGTCGCCAATCACAACTGGCACCGAATGCTCTCAAAGGATACGAAGATCAAGATAAAACCCATCAATGGCCGCGGTGGGGGTATGTGGCCCAATGAGGTGGTTGATGACGAATGCATCATTGAATACAAACGGCCGACCTATACACCGGGCAAGGTCTTAGGCGATCATTTGGCTGTGATTATTGATGAACTCTGTTTGTTAAAATCACACGGGCTTTGCGGAGCTGTGTATACACAGTTAACAGACATGAAACACGAACAGAACGGTTGGTTAAGCTTTGATCGTGTGGAAAAGGTCAATCGCGAGCGGCTTCAGCAGATGCATGAACGGTTAATCAACACTGATTACAAAGCGCATTCTCTATTGGGCGATAGTGCCTGGGAGACGGTGCAATCAATAAGCCCTAAGTTTAAACAGAGACTTCGTAAACAATTTAACCTGAGCAATATACCAGCAAAGGTTGCTTTAGAGGTTTATTTGGCAGGTTTATTTGGCAGAGAATCGAACATCTGTCGTGTCTATCTCAATCGAACCCTGATTCATGACAGCTTGACACGCCATAAGAAAGTCGAACGTCGAATGGAAGCTGTGATTCTCAGGCCACAGCTGAAGGCCTTGTTAAAAACAGGGGAGAATGTCTTGCATGTAGATGTGCGGTTTGAATTTACGAGTGAGCGTTATTTGGATGTTGATTTGGTCAATGTAAAATAAACAATCACTTTGTCGTACTGGCCGTTGGGATACATGTTGGTGGTGAGCTTAGGGCAATGCAAGGGAATGGTTAAAAATGAAAGAAACCGCATTATTTATTGTATGTGTAATGGGATGTCTATCTTTTGCTAGCGATCAGGATATCCCGAAACCTAATATCATTATTATGATGGCCGATGACATGGGAATTGGTGATACCAGTGCCTATCAGGATTGGACGGGTAATGATGATGCGGTTCAGGTCTATACACCGAATATGGAAAAACTTGCCAAAAGTGGCATTCGATTTACAGATGCCCATACTGGATCATCACGTTGTACGGCATCACGCTACTCACTCTTAACAGGTCGTTATTCCTGGCGAACACGTCTTAAATACAGTGTGCTTTGGGGCCCGCATTCCATGCCTCTAATAGAAAAGGATCAACCCACCCTGGGCACACTCTTAAAGTCAAAAGATTATCGCACAGGCATGACCGGTAAATGGCATTTGGGCCTGCAGTATCAAACCAAAGAGGGGAAGCCTGCTCTAGACTGGAAGACCTCCGATATTCGCTTACCAATTTTAGATGGGCCGCTCAATCACGGATTTGACTATTTTCATGGGACCTCGCGAAGTCATCCTTCGTCGAGTCCTCAGGGTTGGATTTTTCAGGATAAGGTCGTCGCAGCAACGGGACCACAAAGTGTCAATAAACAGACGTATAAACTTGAGGAAACAGGACCCACAAACTATCGGATGGGCAAGAGGTTTTTAACAGAGCATTTAAATGGTGACAACAGAGAGAAACCTTTCTTCCTCTACTATGCCTGTCACTCAAATCATATCAAACATACTCCCAGTAAATCGATTGAAGGTGTGCCCGTCAAAGGTCGTAGCAATCTAAAGACAAGACGTTCAGATTTTATCTATGAAAACGATGTGGCTTTGGGTCTCTTGATGAGCTTTCTCGAGAAAACCGAAGACCCCAGGCGTCCCGGCGGTCTCTTGATTGAAAATACCCTCTTAGTTTTTACGAGTGATAACGGCGCGGAGAACAAAAGCAAGGCTGCGACTGGTCCGGTTCGTAGTAACAAGGGATCTGCGTTTGAAGGGGGGCATCGTGTTCCCTTTGTCGCTTCCTGGCCCTTAGGGGGGATTCCTGCTGGTATGGTGAGCCGTACGCCGATTTGTTTGGTGGATATGTTTGCCACAATCTCCGGGATCCTAAAAACAGACATTGGAGATGCGGCTCCGGACAGTTATCAGTTGCTTGATAATCTTTTCGGTAGCGCCAATAATCTTCGCCCGCACCTGATTCATCACGACCACAAAGAAGGGGGCGATGGTGGTGCACGTCATGAAGGTGCTGCCATGCTGGCGATCCGCTTGAAAGATCCTGTTGTTGGTGGAAAGACCTATACAGGTCAGTGGAAGCTCTTTGTGGATAACAGCCTTCTTATGAAGGGAACGGGTAAGCCGGTTATGCTCTTTAACCTGGAAGAGAATCTTCAGGAAGAGAACGATTATATCAATGATCCTGCGTATAAACCTTTAGTGGACTATCTGTTTGCAAAGGTGAAAATAATTCATGACAGTGGAATCAGTCGGTAAAACGTACACTGCTAAAAGGGAACGTCGAATGAGAAAAATATCCATCCTATTCTGTTTGTTGAGCCTTGCAAACCTGACATCTGCCAAGGCCTTAAAACCCAATGTGCTATTTATTGCCATTGATGATCTCAATGACTATGTCTCTCTATTAAAGAATTATCCGGGCATTCAGACACCCAATTTGGATAAGTTTTCTAAGGAAGCGATGAGTTTCACACGGGCCTATTGTGCGGCTCCTGTGTGTAATCCATCGAGAACTGCATTGCTAAGCGGTATTGCACCCCATAAAAGTGGTGTGTATGATAATAAAAACAAAATGACCAAATCAAAACAGGTAATGGACTCCGTTTTACTACCTGAACATTTTAAGGCCAATGGTTATGTCACTCAGATGTCCGGGAAAATATTCCATTCAAAACCGGAAACAAAGCGCTGGAATGCCATGTGGGATGATTTGGAAGGTTTCAAAGGTCAGCAACCTAAGGTGACTGTTAAATATATCCCTAAGTCTATTAGACGTCCTCCTTTGTTTGATTATCAATCTTGGGAAGGGCCGGATACAGATTTTTATGATGTCAAGAACATGCTGATTGCCAAACAGCGTCTTCAGAAGACCTACCAGAAACCTTTCTTTATGGCATTGGGTATCCATAAGCCACATAATCCATGGACAGCACCTAAACGGTTCTTTGAACTATATCCTCTGGACGAGATTACAATGCCCGAGATCTTGGAAGGGGATCTTGATGATGTGCCTGCAATCGGTAAGCAGTTTGCCCATAATCCCGTTAGTTTCAAACAGCTTAGAGAGGCCGGTCACTGGCGACCTGTGGTTCAGAGTTATTTGGCCTGTATTAGTTTTATGGACTATGTCCTGGGGCAAGTCTTGGATGACCTGGCAGCGAGCCCTCATGCAGATAATACGATCGTCTGTCTCTGGGCAGATCATGGGTTCCATATGGGAGAAAAGGAACATTTTGCGAAATATGCCCTATGGGAATTAACCACACGATGTCTGATGATTTGGAAGGTACCTGGCATGACGGATCCGAACACCATCTGTGAGCGTCCGGTGAATCTTCTGGATCTCTATCCAACACTCATCGACCTCTGCGATCTTTCAAAAACCAAACAAACCTTAGATGGTCAAAGTATTCGTCCTCTCCTAGAAGATCCCGATATCCCATGGGAACGTCCCTCTATGACAACCTACCAAAAAGGCAATCATGCTGTTCGTGATGAACGGTATCGATACATTCGTTATAAGGATGGTACGGAAGAGTTATATGATCACACAACGGATCCGCATGAATGGACAAATCTGGCCGGTGATCCCGGTTTGACAGAGGTTAAAACGCGTCTCCGGAAATGGATACCCATAATGCAATGAAACAATGAACAATAGATGCATTTATTCCGGCGAACCTTCACGGCAGTAGGCGGACTCACCATGATCGGGGAAAAGATAGTAGGGGCGTCTGAAGGTCTTATCTATAGCTAAGAACAGTACTCTTTGCTTTGTATGTTTAGCTAAAAAAACTCACTTTACATATTTTTTATGCTAAGTACTGCTGTTTTCTTCGAATAGAATTGTGTTATGTGCAAAAATAGCAATAAACAGCCAGAAGGCGCAAGTAACGATTTCCGTGATCATACGCTCAAGGTACAGCAGCTTTTTGTTCAACATCAAGCAAAGCTACGGCTCTACGTATTGAGTCTGCTTCCCAATTTTCATGCCGCTGATGACGTGATCCAGGAGGTCTTTCTTGTGGTATCGCGTAAGGCAATGGATTTCGAGCTGGGAAGTAATTTCATCGCCTGGATCAGATGTATTGCTATGTATCAAATCCGGACCTATACGCGTAATCATAAACGACAGCCCTGTTCTTTGGCAGATGCCGTGATTGAGGCCTTGGCAGTATCGATCCCTGAGGATTGGGATTCCGAATACGAACAGGAACTCGAATCCCTACGCCAGTGTGTTAAGAAATTGGCGCCTGCTGCCAAGGAAATGATCCAGCTACGGTATTTTAGAAAACGCATGCCAACTGAAATTGCAGCATTGCGCAATCAGTCTATCAATGCAGTAAACGTTACACTTAATAGAGCACGATCAATGATTCGTGAGTGTATAAAACGTCGCTTACGTTTACAAAAGGTGCTATCATGACGGATCAACGAATATCTTATTTGATTAATTGCCACCTCAACGGTCAAATAAAAGAGGAAGAAAAAGCAGAGCTTGAGGCAATACTGCGCAATCATGCTGCCGCACGTCGTCAGTTTTGGCAGGAGACACGGATTCACGGACTCTTGCATGAACTGGACGAGCAAACGCTCATAGATAGCCCGGTTGAAACCGGTGCTAACATAAAGACACGCCGTTTCTCGCGTTTGTTAGTACGCGCTATCGCTGCAGTCTTGCTTATAGGCGTGTCAATAGCGGGATTTCATCAATACAGTACCCGATCTCACATCGCCTCACTAACGTATGAAAGCATGGCTCATTGGGACCATGGTTCATGTCGTATCGGTCAGGGCCTGCCATCTGGGCCTTACACCCTCCTGTCAGGCTTAGCGCAACTGACCATGGCAGATCAGTCAATTGTGACTCTCTCAGGGCCTGCTACATTTGAGCTGATCAATAGAGAGACTATTTACCTGCACAGCGGCAAACTCAGTGCCCGGGTCAATAATCCAGAGAGCAAATTTACAGTACAAACAAATCATCTTAACGTTCTGGACCTAGGAACGTCTTTTGGCGTGAATGTCCAGGAAAGCGGTGCTTCTACGATATCGGTGTTTGAGGGGGAGGTCGAGGTTAAGACCCGGCTTCTGGGAATCAACGCCACGGAAGGTATGACGCTCTCAAAGGGTCAAGTCGTTACATCGGATGGCATTGAATCTTCTACACTAAAGGAAGTCGTTTCAGATCATGGTCTGTTCAACGATCTATGGCCATTGACCAGTGGCGTCCAGGAATTGTCCAATTTGATTCATTATCTGCCACCCATACCGACCAAATCATTGCTTGCGTACAAGGACGATTCCCACTTGTTTATGATGCCGGAACGGCATTCCGTGCGTTTAGAAAATAGGCTCACCATCGATCTTCGTGAAGGGACCTTTCCAGATCGAATGGTGGAGGGGGAGATCGAAAAGAATACCCTAGTCAGTAGCTATATCATATTTTTCAATAAGATGACCCGCATTGACTTCAAAGGGCGACCGCATATGATCAGTGGGAGTATCCAGTTTGCCAATAAGATCTTGGGCGTAATCACCTCAGATGAAAAACTCCTTGATTCCGATGACGTCTTGGCTGTCCCGGATCTGGAGTACAGAGGCATTAGACGCAAAAAGCGGGGACTTGAGCACCGGATGACCAAGAGTCGAGCCTTTTCCATTCCACAGGATACCGTCAGAATTGGCCCAAATGGAAACGATATATATTTTAATCTCAACCTAGGTGACCAGGTGGATCAGTTCCGTGTAATCGTTGCTGCGGATTAAGAAACAGCGGACTCATATCGAGGCTACCGATGGCACATGGTCTTTGCTGACTGGTTGCATTTATAGAAACCAAATTTAGAGGAATTTACTCCATGATCATTAACAGAAGAGTATTTCTAAAACAAACCGCAATGGCCTTATCTGTAACCTCTACTTTGTTGGCTAGGTCAAAAAATAACAACATCACAGAGAGACCGCATATCTTCTTGTTCTTGTCTGATGATCAAAACGCCTGTTCAAACGGCTGTTACGGTAACCCTGTGATCCAAACCCCCAATATCGATCAACTTGCAGCTGAAGGCATGCGATTTGATCGGTTTTTTACAGCCGGGCCGATTTGTGGCCCCTCAAGAACATCGATTCATACCGGCCAGATGCCAACGAGTGTTGGCTGCTGGCGTAACCATGGGGCATCGGATGAAGGCACCAAATCCATTGTCCACTATCTAAATGATATTGGGTATCGTGTCGCCATTACGGGTAAGTAAGGATGTTAAACCCGCTTCGGTTTATCCCTTTGATGGCATGAAAGTTAATGACAAAAAAGCCGGTCTCAGAGAATTTCTGGCCGACCACACAAAGACAAATCCGAATCAGCCACTCTGTTTTATATTTAATACCAATCGGCCACACACACCTTATCCGACGAATACGCAGTACAAACCAGAGGATATGATTATTCCACCGGATATGTTGGATACGTTGGCTACTCGTGAGATGCTCACACGTTACTATACCGAAATCTCGGAAATGGATAAACAGGTCGGAGCCTGCCTGGCAGATGTCGATGCAGTGGGATTAAAAGATAAGACGGTCTTCATCTACACCTCTGATCAGGGAGGCTCTTTCCCTCGGGCCAAATGGAATCTCTACGATGCCGGTATTCGCATGCCCTTTATTGTTCGCTGGCCGGGTCGTGTAAAAGCCGGGACAGTCACGCAATCACTGGCGAGTTCTGTGGATATCCTGCCAACCTTTATAGAGATTGCTGGTGGAGTTCGAGTTGATTCGTTACATGGACGCAGTTTTCTACCAACGCTAATGAATCCAGATAAAAAACATCACGAAAAGATTTTTGCCACCCATACAGGGAACCCTCTTCATACTCGAGGGTATAATGACTATGCCATGAGAGCAGTGCGAACGGACAAACACAAATATGTGCTCAATCTCGATCCTGATAAGCGTTGGTATAGCCACTGTACAGATTCTGATGATAAGGACACGGGGGTCATCTACAGAACCTGGATCGAAAAGGCAAAGACAGATCAGGCGGCCGCTGAGTTGATTGACAAAATTCACCATCGACTGGTAGAGGAGCTCTATGATCTTGACGCGGATCCTTATGAGTTGAATAACCTAGCCGGTGCCCCTGACCACCAGAAGATTCTTAAAACGTTACGTGCAGAGGTGGTTCAATGGCGACAATCCCTGGGTGATGAAGGGGAGCCACTTGAGGCCCTGATGAATCACCTGTTTCAGCTTAAAAAGAAAAAACGAGAAATTAAGCCTGAGTATTTAAAGTATCTCTCTTCCTAGTGCTCTATGTTAATGAATCGTTGTTTGCTTCATGGAGTTTTCAGTATGTATCGTATGGCCCAGTTGGGTCCAGAAGGCCAAAACCGATCCTCATGCTAAAAACGTGCTGGATCGCTATAGAAATCGTCCTGAATTTGAGCTCTATCAACTGAGCAACGATCCCAACGAGCAGACCAATCTTGCCGGTCAGCAAGAGCATGTCGAGATCTTGTCTCAGTTAAAAAACGAGCTTGAGACCTGGATGAATGAGCAAGGCGATGATCGGAAGCTAGAGAAACCACGGAAATAGACCATACATTGAGGTAACTTTGATGCAAGCAATAGTTCATAGGGTCGTTGTACTTTTAGTTCTGTCTACCTTGGCTTTGGGTTCTCAAAAGAAACCCAATATCGTTCTGATTTTGGCCGATGATATGGGCTATTCCGATATAGGTTGTTTTGGTGGCGAAGTTGAAACACCCAATCTGAATGCTTTAGCTGATCATAAAGCAACGTGTCGAGCACAATATCCAAGACATTGGACTTGGCTAGACT
>CAZBTJ010000092.1:0-22261 GCA_964494325.1 uncultured Pirellulales bacterium | reverse complement strand
GTTCTGTCGTACCAAGCCTAATCCGCTTGCTGTTCGTCAGCTCGCATCTTTGCCTTAGGCTTCTTTCAGGTTGGCGTTACCGCGTCCCCCTTGCCCTCAGCTAGCCTTCGCCTCCGTTGGGGCTGGCTCGAGACTTTAGTTTGAAATATGTGTCATTATAAGTCATACTATCGCTCTTAAGTCGCCGGGCATGCCCGGTACACAACATATAGCTCTCAGCCTTCAGCCAAAAGGGATAGACAATCATTCACCAGCCAGACAACCCTACAGACTGACTCTGTCACGCCGAAGCACTGAGGGGTCTATTTAAACAGACAACGCGGAGCGTTTCCAAAGAGCTGACCGCTGAATACCGACAGCTAGTTAACCTTAGCAGCGAGGCACCTCACCTTGCTCTTAGGTGATTTGACCATTAATTTATGTTGGCTGATAAGAAACAGAGGAAAAGAACTCAATGATAAGTCGTCGAGAATTTATTAAAACCAGTGCTGTGTGTACCGGAGTTGTCTTGTCGGGTTTCCCCGTTTTTGCAAAGTCCAAATTAGAAGTGCCTTCATACCTGAAAGGATATGAAGCACTCTACGCCACAAATCCGCGAAAGGCCGCTATAGAATGGTTCCGGGATGCAGACTTTGGTCTTTTTATTCATTATGGTCCGAATGCTTTAATCAGCACAATTGATGGCCGAATTGCCAAGAACGACTGGCTTCAGGTACGAGAGAAACTCTCGGTGGCGGAGTATGAGAAAATAGCTAGGCAGTTTCGTGCTGAAAAGTTCAATGCTGATTTCATCACAGACATGGTGCTCAATGCCGAAATGAAATACGTCAACTTGACCACTCGGCACCATGACAGCTTCTGCCTTTTTGACTCCAAGTATACGGACTTCAACAGCACGAATACCCCTGCAAAGCAGGATTTGGTCGGCGAGTTGGCGGAACAGTGCCAGAAGAAGGGACTAGGCTTTTGCCTATACTATTCGCATGGCCGGGACTGGCGTCACCCACACGCTCCAAATAATGTCGGTTGGGGCGGGACCGCACGACCTCAAGCAAAAGACCCTTTCTACAAGTACGGCGAAGAACATGACCTTCAAAAGTACCTCGACTTCATGACAAATCAGATAACCGAGCTTTTGACAAACTATGGACCTATTGCCTCCATCTGGCTTGATGGCATCGGTACACCACTACGCCCCAACGGAAGCAACAATAAGGAAATGTTTAAATGTCAAGAACTCTACGACCATATTCATTCTTTGCAGCCACAGGTTTTGGTTTCCTATAAGCAAGGTTTGATCGGCACAGAAGATTTCATGGCCCCAGAGCGGAAGTGGAGCAAGAAAATGACCAAGCCGCTTGAAATATGCGACACGCTTCAACCACATCAATGGTTTTACAACAAGGCATTGAACGGCAAACATAAGTCACCCGATGACGTCATGACCATGCTGGCGAACGCTGAGAAGATTGGTGGGAATCTACTATTGAACACCGGCCCGTTGCCAGACGGCTCTATCCACCCAGAAGATATAGCGACGCTGAAAAAAGTCGGACAACGTTTACGCAAAAGATAACAGCCAACAACCGCCTGCAACATCTTGTCTAAAAGCCTTGCTTTCAGCAAAATGTGAGCAGAGGTCACGCCGTAATCTTTGATTCCGCTGAAAAACCCCTTGTTTTGGGCTATGAGTAAAATATTTTCGGATTCGGGTAAAAAATGGATCTCTCAGATCCTCCAGGATCGACGATCTCGACTCGACTAATGGCAAAGTGACCCTCTGAAATAATCTCAAATAGGTTTATCAGCGGAATCAATCTTTAACATGTCGACTTGCCATTGCTATTGTTTTAATCAATATTATTGATAATGCAAGGAGGTGACAATGGCATAAAACAGGCTGATTTGGTTTTAACCCTAAGAATTTATATAATGACAATGGAGAAGACAATGAAAACAACTTTCTGTACATTTCTCTCGCTGTTAATGATTGCTTTGGCCTGTCCGGGTTATAGTGGTACGCAAGTAGCCATCCAAACATCTGGAGGGCAAATTGAGTATAATTTTTTTACACGATTTTCTGAACAAGAAGCTAAGGAAGTTGCTGAGATTTTGTCTTTGGCTACGCTTCTTGGCCGCAAAACAGTATTCCTTGATTTAAACAAAATATTAGACCCAAAACTCGGAGATAAGGGATTTACTCCGGACTATTTCGAGATAAAAATGAGGGGTTTACTTGAGAAGAATAAACCGAACTTAACCCCGGTACAGAAAAAGATGCTAGATAAATTTATGGAATCCGCCAAGATGGTTGTGGCTATGAATCAGGATAGACTTAACGTCAAAGGTGTTGGATTCAAATATGTTTTACCAGCTTCCTGGGCAAAAGAAACCATGGCTATTTTCAGGGCTCAGACCGGTATTCCTATTAAAGAATCAGGCCCGGTTTACAGAATTGCTTCTGGCAAGCCGGATGAATTTGAAGAGCACGTGTTAGTCAAATTCGCCAAAGCCGATTATGATAAGAATCCTTACGGTGCTGTGGGACACATCGGCAAGCAGAAGGTGTATCGTTATGTCAGGCCAATTTTCATTAAAACCGAGTTTTGTCTCAAATGTCATGGTGGTCCCAAGGGTTCTAAGGATGTTCTTGGTTATGAGAAAGAAGGTTTGAAAGTAGGCGATCTCCGTGGAATCGTAAGCGTTGCAGTCCCGATTAAGTAACAGAAATCTTATAAACCATTATCTGGGGAACTACTATTGGGTATATATGGCACATTACGCACCGCTGTCATTTCTGGAAAGATCGGTATCACGCCACGGCAGTCGATTCGGGTAAGCACCTGTTTCGATGCCTTTGTCTTCTATTGCCGGGCCGGATCGGCCTCCGGGGCTGTTTGTTCCTTTGTCGTGACCCCAGCTGGCAAGGTCATAATCTGAACATTGCGAAAGTGAATGGGTGCACCCTCTGACTCCAGACAGATATATCCCTTCTTGATGGGTGACTGACTTATCCCATTAACAAACTTCCCGTTAACGGCCAGCTTGATTACACCATCAACACATACGATCGTGTAGCTGTTCCACTGGCCTTTTCCTTTGCAGCGTTTTTCAATAGACTTGCTGCGATTGCCCCGGGGGGTGTCGGGTGTCGCATTCAAACCCATGGTTCCAAAGACTTCACCATGCACATAGGCATCCGTGGCTTTGTGTTGCACAGCCCAATCCAATTCAAGGATCTGAACCTCAATACCTCTGGGCAACCGTTTCTCAGGAAACGGCAGTGCTTCACTCCAGACAAACACACCTGAATTGCCCCCCGCTGACAAATGCTTCCATTCCAACTTGAGTATGAAATTTTCATACTGCTCAGCGGTTCGGAGAATTCCGATTGGCTTTCCCGTACAGGTCAAAACACCCTCCTGCACGGCCCAGGTATCTTTGGCCGTGTTGACATTCACCCATCCCGAAAGATCCTTGCCATTGAAGAGGTCGACAAACTGAAACGGCTCCGCTGCCAAACCAAAGCACTGTCCACACAGCAACACGGTTAAGAGAATTGTCATTACACTGGCTTTATAACGCATGATGAAACTCCTTAAGGCCTGAAACGCTAATCAGACCTGGTCTTCAAGGGGCGGTTGGGGTTGTGGGTGCATTGGGGGACTGTAGGTCGTGACCTGCATACGTTCCCCCACTTTTTTGTAGTGCTGAAGGGCACTGTCCTGACTGTCAAAGTCTTTGTCCGTAAACAACAGACTCGTGACACCCAGACCAATCACATCGCTGTCAGACAAGACCACTTCTCCCTCAATTTTACGATTGTTGACATAAATACCATTGCTGCTTTTCATATCCAGTGCATAATATCGGCCAGAAGACTGATCGTATCGAATTTGCATGTGCTTTCTGGAAATCATGGTGTCCAGAATCTGAATTAAGAGGGCCTCATCTCTTCCAATCACATTGGTTCGATGCCCCAGAGGATAAAAGTGACCTTCCTGCTTGCCTGTTGTAACAATGAGTGAAGCCATTGTCCTCGACTCCTAACGAATGTGGGCCTATCTGTATTTCAAGCCCAGTCACATCGATTATTTGTTCTGGCCGTTTTTCACCATTCTTTCAAAAACCTGCCTTTGTTCGATCAAGGCAGCAACGCGGTCTTTGGGCTTGGTACGCGCTTCCAGTAGAATCCAACCCTGATAATCCATGCTGACAAACAGATCGATAAGCTGCTGATAGGGATAATCGCCAATATTAAACTCCCGCACATGTGTGGTCGTGCCAAGACGTTTTTTCACCAGATTGAAATTGGCCTCCAATCCCTTGCCATTGAGGTCTTGACTGTTGCAGTTCCAACACACGGTCACGTTTTTCTGCGTGACATGATCAAAGATCTGCTTCATCACAGGCAACTCGCTGGTCCCGCTACCGTGGACCTCCACACGCACTTCCTGATCGTAATCCGCGGCAAATCGCCCCACTTCATCAAGAGACTGCCCAATCTGCGAACAGGTTTTTTCCACAGACACTGACTTGGGCAAGCTGTTGGGCTTAACCTTTATGCCCGTCCCACCGCAATCAAACCCCAGCAAAACATCCGCTTTGGCACCCTCAATTGAGGCTCTCAGTTTGGCCGGATCCGTGTGATGAAAATCCCAATTGCAGCCCATCCCCAAAAAGGCCACTTTGCTCGCACGAAACTGTTTTTTTACGGCTTTTCTCTGCTCTGCATTCAGTTTTGCTGACACGCCATGTGCATGGTTCACTCTCAACTCAACGCCCTGGAAACCGGCCTTTTCACAATTGGCAATCAAGGTCGGTATATCCCAGTCCTTGCCCCACAAGTAGGCCACGAGACCAAGCTTCATTTTTGAGCCAGGCACGTTATCCTCGCCCAAAACGCCTGTGGCAAAGCCACCCACCAGAACAACAGACGTCAACAGGGAATCTCGTAGAAAAACTCGACGGGTCAATCTCTCAAATTCGGATACCATGGGGGGCATCTCCTTTCGCTGTACTTATCTATGATTTGAACACAACTTGATGGGCACCTCTAAAAACTCATATTGGCGGGCAAGCGAATCTTTTTGATTCTGGACTGCGTCACGAAAAAGCCGCCTTAGTTTCAACTAAGCCTGATTTCCCTTCCTTGCCAGAATTCAAAAATCTTCTATTTATTACTCAAAAGCAATTATTAGAGCTACCCCTTATTGCCTGGGTCACAGAATAACCCACTATTGGCCCTTTGTAAAAACAAAAAATTTGCGGGGCTTAGGTTTCCAAGCAAGCTCAAATAAGATAGAATCTGGCGATTCTGCTTCTCTGAATAAACGGTCATGATCTATTGAAAAAGTGACAAAGGAAACTTCATGAAGAAATCCAACCCCTTCTGGAAGATTTGTATTGGCGCCATGGGTCTGTTATGCCTGCTTTCTTTCACCCCCCTGGTGATTCCATCAGGCGTGGCTGACCCCTCATTCCTGGGTGTGCCGCGAACCCTGTGGACCAGCATACTGATTTATGTGGCGATGGTTGTGGTGACCTTTCTTGGCACACTGGTTCACCCTGAAGCCGGAGACAAAGAAGGAGAGAGCAAATGAGCGGTTGGTTCTGGATCATGATTGTGGTGTACCTGGCCATGCTGGCGAGCGTAGGATTCAATTCCTGGCGTAAGACAAAAAGTGCTGAAGACTACATCATGGGGGGATCAAAGATCGGTGTTTTTGTGGGCATGCTCACCTTTGCAGCCACCCTGTTTAGCACTTTCACATTGATGGGCATGCCAGATTTCTTCCGAACCCATGGCGTGGGTGCCTGGATCTATCTGGCCATCTCAGATGCCGCCATGTTCTTCTTGGTCATCTGGTTCGGATTACACCTGCGGCGTGTGGCGTCTCAGTACAACTTCCAGGGTATGGCAGGTTTGCTCAGCCAACGCTATGAAACCCGGTTTGCAGGGGCGGTCTATCTTTGTGGCATCTTTCTTTTTCTGGTGCCCTATGTGGCCATTCAAATTCGCGGTATTGCCATTTTCCTGACAGCCGTTTTTCCAGACACATTGCCTGCCTGGGGCTGGTCTCTTGGCATTGTGTGCGTGATGCTGGCGTACAGCGAGGTGGGTGGTCTGCGTGCAATCATCCATTGTGATGTCATCCAGGGCACGATTCTCTTGATTGTGCTCTGGATCATTGCTGTGGGATGTATCAGGCATTTTGGTGGCATCAGCGCCATGTTCGAACAGGTCAAGCAAGTTGATAACGCCCTGCTCTCCACACCAGGTCCCAAGGGATTGTTCACGCCTCAATTCCTCATCGCCTCCTTTTTTGCCATCCTGTTCTTGCCGGTCACACAACCCCAGATCACCACGCGTCTGATCATTATCAAGAGTCGCAAAACGCTATTTCACATGGCCACAGGACTGGGCATCTTTACCCTGCTTGTTTTACTGCCCACGATTGCCATAGGCTTGTACGGTGCTGTTAAATATACAGGTGTACCCACTGATGTCTTTATCAAGGGCGTTCTCCTTCATGATCAGCATGATGCCATTGCCGCCATTGTGGTGGTCGGTCTGCTGGCCGCAGCCACGTCAACCGCAGATTCGCAGTTATTCGCGTTGGGTTCCGAGGTAAGATCTTTTCTCCTACTCAAGGGCAAATCCCCGTTGATTGTCACAAGGCTGGCCATTCTTACTTTTGGCATGGCAGCCCTGGCGTTCTCTATTGTCAGCGGTAATCAACTCGTCTTGATTGCCAGAGTGAGTTTTGCAGGGACCTCCATGATGGCCCCCATGATTTTGACGGGCCTCTTTACCAGAAAACGTCCTGGTATTGAAGTGGTGGTAGCCACGGTCCTGGGCCTGATTTTGTTTCTCTACTCCCAGCTTCCCGTGTTTTCCGGCCTTCCCAAAATGCCACACAATATTGGGCCAGTACGCTTTGACCTGGCTCTGCTATTAACACTGGGGTTGGTGGCCGTGACATCGACAACCTGTCGATGCCGGCAAGCCAAAAGCCCCAAGTCATAAAAACCTGTCACCCTATTTTGATCTCATTGAGGATATGTAGTGATAATAAACACCCACATTCAAGCGGCTGATCTGAGTGACAAGCTCAAGGCATTTTGGTCATTGTCAGCCCACAAAATTTTGGCCATTGAAGAGACCTACGACTTCACCCAGGGCACCCCGGTGTTCACCGACCACGGACGCTACACCACGCGAGGCTGGACAGAATGGACACAAGGCTTTCAAATCGGTTCGAGCATTCTCCAATTTGATGCCACAGGCGATGACAGTTTTCTGTCCCTGGGACGCCATGGCACACAGCAGCACATGGCCCCTCACGTGGGTCACTTTGGTGTGCATGACCACGGATTCAACAATGTGAGCACCTATGGCAATCTCTTGCGGTTGATGCAGGAAGATCGCATTGAACACAATGAGTGGGAAAAGGAGTACTACGAGCTGGCACTCAAACTCTCCGGTACTGTCCAGGCGAAGCGATGGACAGAGATCCCGGAAGGCGGCTTTCTGTACTCCTTTAATGGGCCCCACTCCTTGTTTGTGGACACGATTCGTTCCTGTCGATCCCTGTGTGTCAGCCACAGCCTGGGCTACAGTCTCTGGACAGACAACGACGTCAAGGTCAACCTGCTCAAACGGGCGATTCAGCATGCTCAGGCTACAGCCAAGTACGCCGTCTATTATGGAGAGGGGCGTGATAATTTTGACGTCCCTGGCCGGACTGCCCATGAAAGTATCTTCAATACCAACGACGGTCAATATCGCTGCCCCAATTCTCAGCAAGGCTTTAGCGGGTTCACCACCTGGACCCGAGGCTTGAGCTGGGCCATGGTGGGGTTTGCCGAGCAATTGGAGTATCTGGCCATGCTGGATGACTCGGAACTTGCAGACTGCGGAGATCGTAAGACTATTGAGAAAACCTTCAGGAAAGCCGCTCAAGCCACCTGTGACTTTTACATAAAAAACACCCCCACCGATGGCATCCCCTATTGGGACACCGGTGCCCCATCTCTCCATTGCCTGGGCGATTACTTGAATGAACCGGCAGATCCCTACAATGAATTTGAGCCAGTGGATAGTTCGGCCGCTGCCATTGGCGTGCAGGGGCTGCTGCGTTTGGGACGATACCTTCAACAGGCCAATGACCCACAGGGTGACCACTATTGGCAAGCCGGATTGACCGTGCTTGGTCGACTTTTGGAGGTGCCCTATCTGGCAGAAGATCGGGCGCACCAGGGGCTCATTCTTCATTCCATCTACCACCAGCCCAATGGCTGGGACACGACGCCCAAAGACAGCCATATCCCGTTTGGCGAATCCGGCATGTGGGGTGACTATCACGCACGCGAAGCAGCCCTGTATGTGCAGCGTATACTCAATGATGATCCGTACTACACCTTCTTCGGATGCCTCGGCAGAAAGAGTCCATCATGACAGTTATTCAGGATCTTTCCAAACTCTGTGTTCATACCATCACCACCAAACCCTGGTCCATTGATCACGCGGCCAAGGCCTATGAAAAGGCCGGTGTCCAGGGTATTTCAGTATGGCGTGACACCCTGGCAACCCATGGCCCCAAGGACACAGGCCAATTACTTCGCGACCACGGCCTATCCATTGTCTCGCTGGTCAGAGGTGGTTTTTTTCCCCGAACCTCCAAAGAGTCGCGGGCCAAAGCCATTGATGAAAACAAGATCGCCATGGATGAAGCGGCAGCCTTGGGTGCCCCCATGGTGGTGCTTGTGTGTGGCGCCGTGCCAGAACAACCCCTTGCCATGTCGCGTGATCAGATCCGTGAGGGCATTGAGGGGCTCTTGGATCATGCCAAAGCCTGTGATATCAAATTGGCCATTGAACCACTCCACCCCATGTATGCAGATGACCGGTCTGCCATCAACACACTGGGGCAGGCCAATGATATGGCCGAGCAAATTGGATCTCCCCATGTGGGCGTCGCCGTGGATGTGTATCATCTCTGGTGGGATCCCACGCTTGAGCAGGAGATAAAACGCTGCGGCAAGCAGGGCCATCTTTTCGCCTATCACATCTGTGACTGGAAGACCCCCACCACGGACATGCTTCACGATCGAGGTCTTATGGGGGAAGGCTGCATCAATCTGCCGCAGATCAGGGGCTGGGTTGAAGAAGCTGGATTTGAAGGTTTCCACGAAGTGGAGATCTTCTCAAACCAATACTGGCAAACGGACCAGACTGAATTTCTTGACAAAATTAAACAGGCCTATCTGACGTGTTCATAGGCCCTCAACATACAGTATAAGGGCAACTTCTCCATGAAACAGCATAGAGTGGGCATTATTCTAAACGGTGTCACAGGTCGCATGGGCACCCATCAACATCTCTTGAGATCTATCTGCCCCATCATTGAACAGGGTGGCATTGCCATCTCGGACGATGAGGTGATCATGCCTGACCCGATCCTGGTGGGACGTAACCCGGACAAACTGCAGCAACTGGCAGAGCGTTCCGGTGTCACCAAAAGAACCACCCACCTCGAAACCGCCCTGGCCGATCCCCACAACACCATCTATTTTGATGCCCAGACCACAGGACGACGAGCCAACGGCGTACGACAGGCCGTGGCCGCTGGCAAGCACTGCTACCTGGAAAAACCCGTGGCCGTGGATGTCAAAACAGCCATGGAACTCTATACGCTCTGCCAAAAAGCAGGCCTGAAGAGTGGCGTGGTTCAAGACAAACTCTGGCTGCCCGGTATGCTCGCCCTCAAACATTTGATAGACACGGGATTCTTTGGCAAGATCCTGTCTGTTCGAGGTGAGTTTGGCTACTGGGTCTTTGAAGGTCATACGGTCGCAGCACAACGTCCGTCCTGGAATTACCGAAAAGAAGATGACGGCGGCATTATTACAGACATGCTGTGTCACTGGCGATATGTGCTGGACAATCTGTTCGGTAAGGTCAAAGCGGTCTCTTGCCTGGGCGCGACACATATCCCCGAACGGATTGATGAACAGGGTCATGCCTATGCCTGTACAGCAGACGACGCCGCCTATGCCACCTTTGAATTGGAGTCAGGCGTCATTGCACAGTTTAATTCCTCCTGGACCGTTCGAGTGCGCAGGGACGATCTTTTAACGCTGCAGGTCGACGGTACCAAGGGCTCGGCTGTGGCCGGCCTTCGCAACTGCTACACCCAAAGTTATGAGAACACGCCCAGACCGGTCTGGAATCCCGATGTAGAACAGCCCATTCATTTCTTTGACGGCTGGACAAAAGAGCCCTATCCAAACCATTGCGACAATGCCTTTAAAGCCCAGTGGGAGCTGTTCCTGCGTCACGTGGCAAACAACGAACCCTTCCCATGGACCCTGCTCGAAGGGGCCAAGGGCGTGCAGTTGGCTGAAAAGGGATTGGAGAGCTGGGAAAAACGTCAATGGGTTACCATACCCGAATTGGAGGCCAATTAAGTCATGAAACCAAAAATAGCACTGGTCACCGGAGGCACCCGGGGCATTGGTTTGGGCATTGCTACAGAACTGGCCAAGACAGGCTACAGTCTCGTACTCAATGGCATGCGTCCAGAGACAGATATCATTGGCGTCATGAACCGACTCAAAGAACTGGGCCATGACGTGATCTATTGTCAGGCTGATATCGGTTCGCCTGAAGCACGTTTGCACATGTTGGAGACCATCAAGAGCCATTACGGCGATCTTCACTGCCTGGTCAATAACGCCGGTGTGGCTCCAAAAGAAAGGGCAGACATACTGGAGAGCACAGAAACCAGTTTTGACAGAGTACTCAACACCAATCTCAAGGGCCCCTATTTCCTGACTCAAGTTGTGGCCAATTGGATGATCAAGCAAAAGGACACATCGCCCGGCTTGAATGCCTGCATTGTGAATGTAACCTCCATCTCCTCTGACATGGCCTCAACTAACCGGGGAGATTACTGTGTCTCCAAGGCGGGTTTGACCATGATGACCAAACTTTTTGCCACCAGACTCGGCGAGTTTAACATTCCGGTATACGAAGTTAGTCCCGGTATCATCCAAACCGACATGACTGCCGGGGCCGGGGTTCAGGCCAAATATGACAAACTTTTCGCGGACGGGCTCTGTATTCAGCCCCGATGGGGACTGCCCGAAGATGTGGGTCGAGCCGTTGCTTCATTGGCCAGAGGAGACTTCCCCTATTCGTCGGGCCAGGTATTCAGAATTGATGGGGGTCTGACCGTACCCAGATTATAATCTGTCAATTGAACGAATAATTCGATATGATAGTATATAGTCGGTCTGCAATCCTATTCTGGTACCTAACACCTTCTTTTTCGCCAAGGGTCTAGTACGGTTGCAAACATCAAGAATTTCATGCACTAGCATTGTCACAATAAGCAATAGGAGCTTTGGTATGAGTGGTCTCTTTGGCGTGGTTTCAAAAGACAATTGCACGGAAAGCCTTTTTTATGGCACGGATTATCACTCTCACCTGGGCACCGGCTATGGCGGCATGGTCGTTCTGGGCGATGTGTTTACCCGGCAGATCCATGCATTGAGTCAAAGCCAGTTCAAAGCCAAATTTCATGAAGATTACGCACGAATGAAGGGCAACAAGGGAATTGGCGTAATCAGTGTAAAGGAAGAACAACCCATCTACTTGAACTCTCGATTTGGCCCCTTCTGCCTCGCCATGAACGGTATGATCGAGAATGCAGAAGAGCTGGCTGCTAAACTTCTGAAGAAAGGGAGCTCCTTCAGCGAAGTCTGCCACAAAGGAGTTAATTCTGCCGAACTGGTGGCCAAGCTTATCTGCCAGGGCAATGATCTGGTCGATGGTATCGAGAAAATGTTTACTCTGATCCATGGCTCCTGTTCACTCCTGTTACTCACGAGAACCGGCATTTATGCTGCCAGAGACCGGTTTGGCTACACACCGCTCATTGTGGGAAAGAGTGACACAGAGTGGGCTATCACCAGTGAGAGCTGTGCATTTACGAACCTCGATTTTAAAGTCACCAAGTATGTCGAGCCAGGAGAAATCCTTCTAATCAATGAAGACGGGATCTCCCAGAGACGCACGAAAAAGGGAAACATACGTCAGACCTGTGCATTCTATTGGATTTATACAGGATTCCCCGCATCGGATTACGAAGGCATCAATTCTGAAATTGTCAGGGAAAAATGTGGTCGTTCTTTGGCCAAGCAAGATACCGACATTGACGTAGATCTGGTCGCTGGTGTCCCAGATTCGGGCATTGCACACGGCCTGGGCTACGCCATGGAATCCGGTAAACCCTTTAGACGACCTCTCGTGAAATACACACCAGGGTACGGAAGAAGCTATATTCCTCCCTCCCAGACAACACGTGACTTTGTGGCCAAAATGAAATTGATTCCGATTAAAGAAGTCATTGAGGGCAACAGTGTTGTGATATGCGAAGACTCCATTGTCAGAGGTACCCAGCTCAAGAACTTCACCGTCAAGAAACTCTGGGATTGCGGTGCCAGGCAAATCCACGTAAGAGCGGCCTGCCCCCCTCTCATGTTTCCCTGCCGATTCAATATGTCCACACGGTCTATCAAAGAACTGGCAGCCCGAAAAGCCATCCGCAGCATTGAGGGACATGATCGTATCGACATCGCCGAATACCTGGATCCAACCTCAGAAAAATACCAGAAAATGATCGACTGGATTACCAAGGACCTGGGCGTCACCACACTGCGTTACCAGACGATTGATGACATGGTTGAAGCAATCGGCCTGCCCAAAAAGAGCCTTTGTCTCTACTGCTGGACAGGTCAATGCCCCAAAAACGCCTGTGCCAGAACTCCCATCGACATCAAGGAAACCACACGCTCGACAACCAGACGGGTTGAAAAAACAGAGCCGAATTTGTGGTAATCGAATCAAAAAAAGCCTTGGGCTTTTTGATAACTCATCTTTTAAAAGCTAAAGCCCCTGTGGGACACGCCTCCACACAGCGACGGGCCGCTTTTTCTAATGCCTTGTTTAATGCCCCCTCCAGGGGCACAGCCACACGCAAATCAAATCCACGCCCCACAAATGTCAGGCCCAGAGATTCACCCATAGCTTCAGTGATCTTGACGCACAAACCACAACTGATACACTTGCCCGGTTCGTAAATCACTTGATCATGGTCGTTATTCAGCTCCAGAGTTCGTCTACCAGACTTGTAGCGAGTTGCTTTTGCGTTGTACGCTTGACTAAGCTGACGCAGTTGGCATGACTCTGCCTTTCTGCAGTCACAATGCAGACAGCGTTCGGCTTCCTGCTTGGCCTCGGCCACAGTGAATCCCTGTGTTTGACTCTTCGGCTCCACCCGTACCTCAGAACTCACCAATGCCAACAATCGCTGTAATTCATCCGGCTCCAAACGTCCCATGCGTGTATTGAACGGCTTGACGGGTCCAGTCACGGTTTTGCCCAACACATATTGCCCAATGGAAACTGCGGCTTCTTTACCGTCAGCCAAGGCGCGAATGGGGAACTTACGTCCCCGAATAATGTCCCCCCCCACAAAGACACCTGGTTTGGAACCGGCATAGGTGCCCCGATCAAATCTGACACCCTTGCCTGACTTATCCAGCCCAAAGGCCATTTCAAAGTTTTCTTGATACATGCCAGCGGCCACAAACACGGCATCAAACTGTTCGCTCAACATATCAAGCGTTTTGTCACGCCCCACACGTACGCCCATCTCAAACGTGACACCCGTATTCTTGATGCGAACTATGTCCGTGTCCAACACGACCCTAGGCAGTTCTTCTTCGGAATAATCATGCAACAGCGATCCACCCACCGTATCTTGTTGATCAAAGACAGTACAGTCTATACCGGCAATCTGAAGTGCATAGGCCGCGCCCAACCCCGCTGGACCGGCCCCGACAATGGCCACTTTTTTACCCGTAGATATCGGTGCATCAGGACTGAATGGAGCCTCCACCTGCGCATCCGTGTCACCGACGCAACGCTTGAGCAAACAGATCGCAACTGGGCTGTCAATCTGTGCCCTGCGGCAGGATTTTTCACAGGGAGCTGAGCAAATGCGGCCCAGCACACTGGGCAGAGCAATATCTGCCATCACGGTGCGCATGGCGTCTGACATATTTCCGTCCGCAATCTGGCGAATCATCAACGGGATGTTCATATTCGCAGGACATGCCACCTGGCATGGTCCCATGCAGTCACCCAAATGCTCACTCAACAACAATTCGAGAGCAGCCCGACGTGCGGTTCGAATGGTCTCGTCCGTGGCAATGACCTGCATGCCTTCTGCCGCAGGTGTACCACAGGCTGGCACCATGTTGCGTTTGCCTTGAATCTTTACGAGACACACCATACAGCTCGTGCAGGGTTCCACATCATTGAGAAAACACAGGGTCGGAATCTCAATGCCCAGCTGACGTGCAGCCTCCAAAATCGTGGCACCTTCAGGCACCTGTGTCGTTTGACCGTCTATGGTTAGATTAATCATATCTCTTCAGTTTTGGGTGTTCAGTGTTCAGTGTTCAGTTTTAGGTTTTAGGTTTTAGGGGTTCGGGGTTCGGATCTTATTTCTATGGCATTTGACGGACACACGTTTCTACAGGTGCCGCAGCGAATGCAGGTTCCATTATCGATCTCATGTTTTTCATAGGCACGCATGGGAATACAACCCTCAATCGGACAGTGCTGCGCACAGAGTGTGCAGCCGATACAATCGTCTGTCACGTGATAGGTGATCAAGGCCTGACACTTCAAGGCAGGGCATCGTCCTGCCACATGGGCTTCGTATTCGGATCGAAAATGAGTCAACGTAGACAACACTGGATTGGGAGCCGTCATGCCGAGTCCACACAGGCTGCCCTGCTTGATCAGAGAGGCAAGCTGTTCCAGTTCATCCAAATCCTTCATCTGACCCTGGCCCTGACACAGGCCTTCCAGGATTTCAAGCATCCGTCGGGTACCCACCCGACAAAACGTACACTTGCCACAGGACTGATTCTGGGTGAATTCAAGAAAGTACCTCGCCATATCAACCATACAATCGGTATCGTCCAGTACCACCAACCCACCCGAGCCCATCATGGCCCCCGCGTCTATCAGGGTTTCGTAGTCCACTGGCATGTGCGCCAGACTGGCTGGAATACATCCGCCGGATGGCCCGCCGACCTGAACGGCTTTGAGTCGATGGCCATCTGCAATCCCACCACCAATGTCATAGACAATCTCACTAATCGTGATGCCCATGGGTACTTCAATTAAACCACCTCTCGCGATTTTCCCTGCCAAGGCAAACACCTTGGTCCCCTTGCTGGTGTCCGTCCCCACGGCCGCATACTGCTCAGCACTGTGGCGTAAAATCCACGACACCGCCGAATAGGTCTCGACATTATTAATCAAGGTGGGACTGCCCCACAGACCCGACTGAGCCGGATAGGGTGGACGCAACCGCGGCATACCCCGTTTGCCTTCAATACTGGCCAGCAGCGCCGTCTCTTCCCCACAAACAAACGCACCCGCCCCTGCCATGATAGACAACTGCAATGTCACGTCAGTCCCAAAGATTTCCTCACCCAGAAGGCCCTGTTCTTCACACACCTCAATGGCTTTCTCAATCCGGTGGAGGGCCAGAGGATATTCGGCCCGGATATAAAAGTACCCCTGTGTCGCCCCCACAGCATACGCAGCGATGGCCATCCCTTCTATGACACGATAGGGATATGACTCCATAAGCATGCGATCCATAAAGGCCCCGGGATCCCCTTCATCCCCATTGCACACCACATATTTCTGCTCACCTTCGTTGGCACGAACGAGAGCCCACTTTCGAAACGTGGGAAAGCCCGCGCCACCACGGCCTCGCAAACCACTCTGTTCAATCTGCCCAATAACCTGATCCGGGCTCAACAAAGTTACACATTTTTTCAACGCTGAAAATCCACCTTTACGCTGATAGTCATCCAGATCCCCGGGATCAAGGACACCACAGTATTCCGTGGCAATATGCCGCTGCTTGCCCAGAAAATCCATCACCGGTCCATCCCGCTGATCAAGACATCGTGTGCTGGCCGGTTTGCTCGGTGGTTTGTCGGTAAGCAAACGGTCCACAGTACGTGACACCTGGTGTTTCAGACGTCGGGCCACTCCGTGTCCCCTAAAATGACGCAGTACAATACCCCGGGCATCTTCAGGCTCCACCCGAGCATATAGAAAGGTCTTTTCATTGGGCAACACAACCTCCAGGAGAGGCGTCTGGTGGCACATGCCCACACACCCCACCCGCTTGACCGTCACATGAATATCATTTTCAACCAGCACCTCATCCAGCGCTTTGCGTAGCTTACCACTACCCCTTGCAATGCAACAGGAACCCAATCCCACACGAATCTCGCCCTGCACATCCACATCCAAGGCCTTCGAAACACGATTTGTTTTTGCCTGGCTGGCTTCGGCTTCAACCGCCTGAAGATATTCCTCAAGCACCGTACCCACTGTATCCGGTGACACATGGCCAAAAGTAATTTTGCCAATCTGTACCGCCGGCGCAAGGGTACAGCATCCCAGACAGGCGATCTTGTCGACCGTAAACTGCCCTTTGGTATCGGTATCCTCTTTCTCAGATATCTTTAGGAAACGCTTGAATGCCTCGTACACCCCTTGCGCACCCTTCACATGACAGGCCGTGCCCACGCACACTTTTATCGTATGCTCACCGGCAGGGGTGTGACGAAACTGATCATAAAAGGTGGACACGCCCGAAATCGTTGCCGGCGTAATATCCGTCAACTCGCAAACGCGTGACAACGCCTCTTTGGACAGATACCCATACTGCCGCTGCAACGCCTGCAAAATTGCAAGCACCTTTTCAGACCCCGTCCCCACACGCCTGATGGTCTCGTCTACAAATGTTAGATCAATGGATTTAGACATAGTTTCGTTATTCGCTATTGGTTGTTCGTTGTTCGCTATTGATTCCGCTACTAAAAACTTAACACCTAAAACTTAAAACTGAATACTACTTCCCGATACACCACAAATGGGCCACACTCCGAATATAGATCCGTCCCTGTGCAAAGGCGGGCGTGGCAAGACATTTTTCACCCAACGGATTGGTGCCCAATACCTCAACCTCCATGCCTTCTTTGACCCTGGCCCGTGTCATCACACCATCTTCGTCAAGGACATACAGCACATCACCCACCAGAGACGGGGACGCCTGAAACATACCGTTAAAATCATGGATGGGGCCGGAGGTGCCGTCCTTGGTATTGACAAAAAACGCTTCCCCACCGGTATCCAACAGGCAGATCCACTGACCATTACTCACAGGACTCGTAATATCGGGTCCCCCCTCTTCCCAGGCCCAGGCAATATGGGTATCCGTCACATTACCGCGGCCATCCGGCTTGATCGCCACCAGTTGACTGTACGGCTCAATCGCAAACACAAACCCACCCGCATAAATCGGAGAGGCAGCCAGATCCCCCCCCACACATTCAGCACGCCACAATTCGTCAAATGTCTTGGCATCATACGCCATGGTCCACGGATCAGCCACCACAATGACTTGATCGTGATCTCCAATGCGCGTCACAATGGGGGAGGTCCAGACATTGGCCACGGGCCTGACCTTGTCCTGCACAATTTCACCGGTGGCCCCGTCAATGGCCAGCAGTCGAGACAATTCATCATCATCGGCGCCGTGGTCAAATTGTACAATCACACGATTTTGATAGACATCCAGACTGGAGGCATACCCGTAAGAACTGTCTGGTATGCCCAGTGCCTTGTGCCAGAGTTTTTTGCCCGTGAAATCAAAACACCCGATGTCACCTGAGGCAAAGATCGCATACGCGTGGTGTCCGTCTGTAGCCATGGTACAGGCAGACATACCCGTGTCCTCCATAACATCCATATCTGCGGCTTCTGGATTCTGCGGCACCTGGCCTGTCCAAAGCACCTTGCCATTGCTACCATCAAAACAATAGACTTCAAGTTTGCCCTCATGCGTCCCAGCGCAGAAAATTCGATTGCCCCAGACAATGGGAGAATTGTTGCCTTCGCCCGGGATCGGTACTTTCCATGTGATCCCTGAGCCATCCGTCCCGTTCCATGTTTGGGGGATGTCAGTGACATGCACAACGCCCGCTCCATCCTTGCCACGGAACCGATACCAATTGTGGGCCAGATCCTGGTCAGACGCCACTGGCAATGCGGCGACGTTAGGGGCTGACTGTGGATTCGCTTGAGCATCGGACGCAAGCGTAGCAGGCATGGCTTGTCCAATGCGCCACAGATGCTTCTCACTTCGAATAATAATTTGTCCTTCAGCAAAAGCCGGTGTGGCCAGACATTTTTCACCCAACGGATTGGTGCCCAATACCTCAACCTCCATGCCTTCTTTGACCCTGGCTCGTGTCATCACACCATCTTCGTCAAGGACATACAACACGTCACCCACCAGAGACGGAGACGCCTGGAACAGACCGTCAAAATCATGAATCGGACCCGAGGTGCCATCCTTGACGTTGACAAAAAAGGCCTCTCCGCCGGTATCCAAAAGGCAGATCCACTGACCATTACTCACAGGACTCGTAATATCCGGGCCACCCTCTTCCCAAACCCAGGCAATATGTGTATCCGTAATATTGCCACGGCCATCCGGCTTGATCGCCACCAGCTGGCTGTACGGCTCAATCGCAAACACAAACCCACCCGCATAAATCGGAGAGGCCGCCAGATCCCCCCCCACACATTCGGCACGCCACAATTCTTCGAAGGAGTTGGCATCATACGCCATGGTCCACGGATCAGCCACCACAATGACTTGATCGTGATCTCCAATACGCGTCACAATGGGAGAGGTCCAGACATTGGCCACGGGCCTGACCTTGTCCTGAACAATTTCACCAGTGGCCCCGTCAATGGCCAGCAGTCGAGACAGTTCATCATCATCGGCGCCGTGGTCAAATTGTACAATCACACGATTCTTATACACATCCAGACTGGAGGCATACCCGTAAGAACTGTCTGGTATGCCCAACGCCTTGTGCCAGAGTTTTTTGCCCGTGAAATCAAAACACCCGATGTCACCCGAGGCAAAGATCGCATACACGCGGTATCCGTCTGTGGCCATGGTGCAGGCAGACATACCCGTGTCTTCCATGACATCCATATCAGCGGCTTCCGGGTTTTGTGGCACCTGGCCTGTCCAAAGCACCTGGCCATTGCTGCCATCAAAACAGTAGACTTCAAGTTTGCCCTCATGCGTCCCAGCGCAGAAAATTCGATTGCCCCAGAGGATGGGAGAATTGTTGCCTTCGCCCGGGATCGGCCGCTTCCAGGCGATGCCTGTCCCCTCAATTCCATTCCATATGGTGGGGATGCCACCGGCATGCACTACGCCAGCTCCACCCTTGCCACGAAACCGATACCAGTTGTTGGCCAGATCCTCCTCAGTGGCCACAGACGCCGTCTTGGTGTCCTCGGCTGGCTGCTCAGCAACAGGTGTAGCTTTGTTGGGTCCAGCTGTCATATGATTCGCCAAAACAGGCTCAGGCGTGAGCAAACGCTGTCCCTGAACTGCCATGACGGCAAAAAACACCACAAAACCGGTTGCCACACTCCCGACTGCCAAACGACCATGACGTGACTGCGTGACAAATGCCTGGGTTGCATCGACACGCGGCTCAGGGCAGGGTTGTTCAGGAGACAAGACATAGGTCCATTTCACGGCCCCAACCAGCACAATCATGCTAAGCAGCAACATCAGGGCACAGGCTGTTGTCTTTTTGATTCGGTGGAACCACAAAAAACGAAGCTGTGAATCCAAATCTCGGAGTCGCGTCAGGACAGCCTGGTCTGAAGGATCGGCCTGCACCTCTTGTTCAAGAACAAGGACGTCTGCTTCGTACTGATCAATCACACGATTCTGAATCACCGCAAAATGAAACAGGCCAATGGCAAATATGGCAGAGAACACCACACCCAGGCCTACGCACGCCACAGCGCACCGATGCCAGGAATGATTCTCAGGCGTAAGCATGCTATAAACGGGCATTAATTTCACTGGGCAGCTCCCACTAATTCTTTGTTGGACTTTCTCCGAAGGCGTTCTTGGGGACAGGATTGGTAGCAGCGGGCGCAGGCCAGACACCCTGCCTTCTGGGCCTCGTACCCCGTACGATCACGTCGAATAGAGACACGCACCAATTTCAATCCGACCACCAGGCCCAAAAAGGCACCGACCATGATACTCCCAATCGCAAACTGTGCCTGTATCTGATCGGCTTGAGCGTACAGACTTTCAGGGGTATTTCCTGACGCCCTGAAGGCGTCACTCTGATCGGTTGTTTCAGCCACCTCCCCCTGCCCTTCGAGGAGAACACGCTGAGCCACCTGCACGGTCGGATTCATCTGGGAGAGTCCAGGGGCAGCCACATTGCCCAACCCGGCGCCCAGCATGATCAACACGGGCAAGGCTATGATCAAGAATAGAACGGTACGACGGCCTTTGACATAGTCCTGCCGGGGCCACTGGGGTTCAGGCCCTTCGATAGCACCAAAAGGGCAGGCATTTTCGCACAAACGACAAGAAATACAATCCGTCGGCGTAATGCTGACTCGCCACTTTGACAAACGCGAAAACTGACGCAGAATCACACCATAGGGACACACAAAACGACAATAGGGTCTGCCCACAAACAAGCCAATCACCAGAAAGCAGCCCCCCAAAACAAACACGGGCATATTACCGGTGAGTCTAAAAATCGCCACGAACGGATCATATCGACAGATCAGAAAAGCGCTGTCCGTGGCAGCAAATAACACGGCCAAACCCAGGTAGACATAGGCAATCATGCGCAGCCCTGACTCTAACCAAGGCGGCACAGCCACGGGTTTCATCAACACCAAATCCTGAATCGCACCCAGGGGACAAACCGCCCCGCAAAAAATGCGTCCAAAGAATAATGTAAAGAGCAGCGGCAACACAAAAAAGAGCAGCGATGTCACAGGGATGGCATAGTTGGGATCACACAGAGTCAACGCGACATTCTGTATGGCCCCGATCGCGCAGATACAGCCCTTGCGATAAAAGCCAAAGTAGGCCAAAGAAAAGAGCATCAATCCGAACACCCATGCTCTGGACCGTTTTTTCAACACCAGATAGGCACCCAAGGACAAGGCCGCAGCCAGCACAATCACATCCAACCATTCAGTCCAATTCCCATCAGGCGTCGGTGTAGTTGTGGTTGGAAATGTATATCCACCCTCAAAATCTGGCGGTGGAAAACGCTCAATCCCCCAGGCCAGGGAACAGCACAGTACGCACATCAGACCTAATATTTTGAGAAAACGAGAACCCATGAGGTTTAGTCCATCTCCTTCAGTAAGTAGGGTTGATCTGCGGGCACACGTTTAAAAGCCTGTGAAGGACACGCTGCGGCAATCGCACATTCATTACAGTTCACACAGCGGTCATGACGCACCTGCAGGTAGAGGGAACCATTGCCACTAATGGCGCAGGCCTCCACACACAAGGCACAGCCAATGCACAAATCCTCGTCTATGGTATATTCAAAATACGGATCTTCCACAAATGTGCGTTTGATCGCCCCTGTGGGACACAATTCATTTTCAGCCCCAGTGTCCATGTCTGGCGGCTCAGGCTTGAGATACCCATAGCACAGATCGCAATATCCACAGATGGCATAAGACTGCACACACTTGACCGCGGATTCGTCCAGTACGCAGTGGGTTGCACACTTACCACACTGCGTGCACAGATAAGGATCAATCTGCCACACGAGCTCCGGTTGTGATTTATGCTTTGCTGTGAGTCCGACAGTGGCGCCCAGCCCCGCAATGCACGCGCCCCACAAACCCTCTCTCAGGAATTTGCGTCGGCCCATGGGCTCCTTGTTTTGGTTATTCTGCGTCATGCTGTGGCCTCTTTTCCTGATGTTTCTTGGTGGACAATGCCCTGGGCAAACCGCACTGAGACAGCATGGAGCAACCCGAACACACACCCTGGCCCACACACTTGCCTTCACGAACAAGCCTACGTCGCTTGGCCCACACAGCACCGCCGCCTACTGTCAACAGAGCCAGAGCCCCTTTCCTGAGACCGCGAATGCATAAAGATCGTCTTGATTGTTTTGTAGTCATAGTTATTCGTTAGTCGTTAGTCGTTAGTCGTTAGTCATTATTGGTTGTTCGTTAGTCGTGGTTCGTTAGTCGTTGTTGGTTATT
>CAZBTJ010000091.1:0-22482 GCA_964494325.1 uncultured Pirellulales bacterium | reverse complement strand
TGACTATGCGGGCGTCCGTCCCACGCTAACCCGCTTGCCAGCGGGGCGGTCCTTGGAGGCCAAGAACCTTAAGTGTGCTGCGCAGGTCTTGACTAACGAAGTCGAGGCGACTTCTTCGTCCAGTCCTGCTTCGCCCACAGCGTAGGACTGGAGCTGATAATTACGAGTCCACCACTCCCCACGACGCCAGTCACCCCGAAGCATTGAGGGGTCTTTTAAAATCAGCCCGCAAAGCGGTGAACCACCCAAGAACTTACAACCAAAAACCAACAACCAATAACTGCTTTATTGTGTTAATCTAGGTGAACGGTCCCCCGAATAAAATTCGTAGGACATGTCCCTTTTAGTCAAGCCTAACTTCACTCTATAATCACGTTATTTTACCAATAAGAGATTGACATTAAGCCGCTTACGTGTCATTAATGGTATTGTTTAACAATTTTGAGGAAAGTATTAGGTAGCCTGTCCCCCTAATATTATTCGTAGGACACGCTACCTAATACACTGTTAGCATTAAACATAGACAAAGATGTGTATCAATAGAAAGGTTGCAGCATGAAGAAATGTCAATTCTGTGAAGCCGACATAAGTGATACCGCAAAAAAATGTAAACACTGCGGCGAATGGGTCACAGAAAACACTTCCTATGCGCAAGCTGATACAGGTTCATCTTCTGCTGCATACTCTCCAAGCGGGCAACAGCATACGCGTACATCTCCGGGGCAGCAATTTGACGAAACGACAAGAGCCGTACACGCGAATAAATCTTATATTGGCCATGCGATACTGACATTGATAATGTATTATGTTGGCTTCTATATCGTCGGACTAATATGTAATCTCATATTTATCTCTCACGCCAAAAAGTCGAAAGAAATCTCTGGTATAAGTCCATCAGGCATTGGCTTCCTCTGGTTTCTTTTATGGTTTCATCTAATAATCCCCATCGGATTTATCGTCCTTGTTGTTTTGAGCTTATTAGGGTTTACAGTCTGGAGTGGCTCAGGTAGCGCAGCTCCATTTATATACACACCCTTTTAGGATTATCTGATTCACCAGTACATTAAGTACTCGGAGAAGGTTTCTATCCCTTTGAAATTGCATACACAATAGTATATATGAATCGAGATTTGCTAACATCTGAATCCAAAGAGACGGCCCAAAGGCCGTTCCTGATTCAGCAACGTTAGCTGGGAAAGCAATATGAAGATACAATGCATGGCAAAATAGGGGTCATGTCATGTATCTAGTTATTGCCATGAATTCTAAGCGGGTCATCCGGTTAAGAAACTTTGGAAAAAGCTGTATAACTAAGCAAAAGACCTGACCCCGGTATTCTCTTCAAGGAGAGACAATGATGCAAAGAACGAGGTTCTATTTTCTCTTTTCAGTGATTACGATGGCCAGTTTAGGGGGGGGCGATGTGCACGCGGAAGAGTCAAAGACACCCCAAAATGACAATTCGTATACGGAGCACGTCCAAAACTGTATTGACCTTCTCTTGGCTCACGGGACGGACAAGTATGGCGAAGTGCACACGCCACTCCTGGTCACAATTCTCGATGTTGAGTCGAGAGCCTGCCCCGAAATCCCCGAGAAGTTAGACGAATACTTCCGCGTCACTCGCCGAGACAGACGCAGCCCCGGAGGGTCAAACCTGCTGACCGATCAGCCTACCCTCAAAGCGATGTATGCGATGTCCGACATCACCGGCCATAGCGACTATGCCGACTTTGCAAACCGCTACTCCAACTATGTCATGAAGAACCTGGTTGATGAACAAGGGTTCTTTTGGTGGGGATGGCATCGTCATTACGATGTCTTCAAGGACAGCAGGGAAGGCCATAATCCAAACCGGGCCAAATGGGGAAAAAGTGTCATTCCGCATGAGATTCATGCCATGAACGGCATTGCCTGGGATCGACTCTGGGTGGTGGACAAGGATGCTGTCACTAAGGAGGTTGAAGCCATCTGGAGTTGGCATGTCATCAACAAGAAGTCAGGGGAAATAAACCGTCATGGTGACGGAAACAGGGGCTGTGACTTCACCATGTCCGGCGGGGCGTTCATCGAGGCTTTTGCGTTTATGTATTCTAAAACGAAGGACCCGCCGTGGCTCGACCGGGCAAGATTGGTGGCAGACTACTATTGGAAATGGAAGAACCCCAAAACCAATCTTCTGCCGGAACGACCGAACGCCGGGAAGAATCGATTCGATGGCGGCAGCTTCGTCACTTCCATCACCGGCCTGCATTGTCACTCTCTTCTGAAAGCCTACGAGATGACGAAACAGAAAAGTTTCCGTGACTACGCGGTTGCCTATTTGAAGGCTTATGCAAAGCTCGGGTTTGACGAGAAGTCAGGGAAGTTCTGGGGTGCGCTCCAAATGGATGGCACACCTATCCGGGGACCCCGCGTCTACACAAAAAACATTGATTCTGCAGGTGGGTACGCAGCGGCCCAGCCGAGGGGACATCTGGATTTGTGGGAACCGTATGTTGCCGGATACCAGTACGCCATCTATACAGCCCAGGCGTATGCTTATGCCTATCAACTGACGGATGATCCCGATATGCTCACAGCAGCCAAGCGATTTGCAGCGTGGATCAGCAAGACTCCGCCGGGGTCGATTGAGACGGATGGCACGTGGTATAAGGACTACTCCGAAGGACCGGGGCGAAAGGGAACCTATGCGGGAAAATACGGCCGAACGATATCATTCCTCCTGCACCTCCATATTCTTACCGGAGAGCGCCAGTATTTGGATGAGGCCCGCAAGTTCGCCGATGAGGCCATAGAGAAACTCCACCACAAGGGGCTTTTTCGCGGACACCCTGCGAAACCATACTATGAGGCGGTGGACGGCGTGGGCTACCTGCTTTATGCTCTGCTCGAACTTGACCAAGTGCTGAAGGAACCGGCCAAGGCTGTTTCAGATAAGAAGATCCTGTTAGGAGCCCAGAAGCTCGCGATGCCATTGGACAACTGGTGATGGTTTAAAAAAATCCGTGTAACCCGTGAAATCCGTGTCAAAAAAAACAGCCTTCAGCCTTCAGCACTCAGCCATCAGCTATTTGGAAGGCTTCGCGTACTGGTTTAATAGACCTCTCAATTCTTCGAGGTGACGGGATCGGTTTGTGTGGTGGTTTTGATAACCGAACCTATTTTTAGCAATGCTACGCTTCGGACCTGAACATGGATGGGGCATTCGATATTGCAAAGCCTTTTTCAGGTTTCAGCTTTCAGCCCTTAGTTTTACCTCTTGCCGCTTACCTTCCTACCTTCTCACCTTCCCCCTTCCCACCTTCATACCTCTGATTGTCCGGCCCCCTGGATTATAGCATTTGTTATTGATGCATGGACATATTGTCTGTTATGATAGGTCAACATGTTTTCAATAGACCAGGAGATACCCGCCATGCCAGTTGATTCGTCTCAGATTGATCGTCGTCAAGTTATGAAGGGCGTGCTGATGTTCGGCGGCAGTGTGTTGTGGCCGAACAGGGGACTTAAGAGAAGAATATGACATGAAGAAGAACACCCTCAAAGACACACATCTCACGAGACGCGATTTTATAAAATCAGCGGCTACGATCACAGCTTCGGCATCCATACCAGCCTCGATAAGCCAAGCCAATGACCCAATACTCAAGAATCCTGTCTTGAGTGGTTTAGCCAGAAAAAGAAATGATATTACGTTCTGCCTGACTGCTGACACACATTATAATGCGAAATGGCAAGGGATCGATAACGAAGCAGGAAACAAGAGAGTTATCGACAGAATCAACAATATGATCTGGATAAATTTGATGAGCCTGCATTCTATACCTTGGTAAAAGACTTGAACATTATTGCCCTGTTTCACGGTCACCAGCATAACACCCGACACTATCAATGGAGAGGCTTTACGGCCTGTAGTATCAATTCAAGTCAGAGGGTGCATGAAAATGCTGACTGGGGCAATGGATTGTTCGAAGGGATCGGCGTGGTAAGAATCACAGAAAACAAACTTTTTGTCGCGGAGTATGACCATCGTCAACAATGGACCGGGCTTTTCCAGAAAGAGATCAACAGGAGACAGGGCTGAGGGATGAAACTTGAAACCTGAGGTGCTATTGCCTCAGTGTGAGCCTTTTTCAGGTTTCACCTTTCATCTCTCATCCCTTAGTCTTACCTCTTTCCATCCTACCGTCCTACCTCTCACCAGCGGGCAAACTCCCGCATAATAGGCATTGCTTTTCAGGGAAAAGCAATGCCGTGTCCTCTGGCATAATTATCTATTTTAGTTCTCAATAGGAGCCCACTCTTAATCAGTTGGTTTGAGTTTGATTTCTAAGTAGTCTTTTATGCCCTTTTCCATGGCCATTAATTCGTACTTGTCGGGCGTTGAGCTGTTTTTCTCTTCTCTGAACAGTTTAAAGTCTCATTATCAAAGACTATTCCCCTTAAAAAGGCAAAATCCGTCAAGAAAAAAACAAAGAAAGGGAAAAAACAGGGAAATCCTGTTGCATCGTCCCTGAGTTAACCCTCTATAAGGTGAAGACGCGTTTTTCTGTTATTGTGAGATATTTAATGAAATCAGATGAGCAATTGGTCGCAATTGTTATGCAGGGTAACAGGCAGGCTTTTGCTACGCTCTTTCAACGACATGAACGGTCCGTTTTGGCCGTGGCCCTGGCTGTGGTAGGCGACTACCATCTGGCTCAGGATGTGGTTCAGGAGGCCTTTGGTACGGCCTATGTAAAGCTGGGTTCTTTGAGGTCACCAGGGTCATTTGGCCCCTGGGTCAGAAAAATTGCCCGGCACACAGCCGTGAGTGTCGTTCGAGAGCAGAGACCATCACTGGTCTGCCAGACGATGGAAGCCTGTGTTGATCGGCCTGAGGATAGTGCCCCGGATGAAGCACAGCAGGCACTGCTAAAGGCAGTATTGCGACTGCCACAGCACGAGCAGGTCGTATTGACCCTGTATTATTTCGAGGGACATCCTGTGCAGGTCATCAGTGACTTGACAGGGCGTCCGACCGGGACTGTGACCATGCAACTCTCACGAGCCCGCGCACGTTTGCGTGGATGGCTAAAGGAGACAAACCATGACTAAATCAGATAATAAACTTGATAAGAGATTGGAAGACCTGGGCTGTTGGCTTCAGTCCAAACCGAGTTATAGTGCAAGTGAAGAGGCAGAGCAGCAATTGAACTCTCTGGAGATTCAAAGCAAGGTCCCTCATAGACTTGTGTGGAAACGACCAGGATGGAGCATGGCGGCTTGCCTGTTGGTTGGGATGAGCCTGTGGTTCTTATTGACGGGGCCTGAGTCTCTGACCTATGCTGAGGTCCAGAGCTCACTGGATGACAGACCCTGGGTTCTGATCCGTTATGACAGCGGTACGCAGGAATGGGTCAATCTGTCAAAGCGACAGAGCTTTTATACGTATCAGGATACCAATAAATTCTACGTGGGCATGCGAGACCATAGTCAAGGTCTCCAGCGTGAATACCATAGCAATTGGGGCCAACAGATCCACGAGGAATCTTTTACACCCATTACCTATCCTCAAACGCCCTGGGAATATGCAGTAGGTGGTTGGAACAGTTACGGACCCAGCCGGGTGGAGCATTCAACGGTAAAAAGAAGTTCGGACGTGATTGACGATCGCAAGATGTTTCGTTTTGACACCTATAACCTGGGTCCTCTGGATCTGCGGGTCTTGGCACGAACCGTATGGGCCGATCCCGAGACGCGTCTGCCAGTCAGAATTTGTAAGTACGCAGATCCAGAACGAGACAAGGAGCCGGATATTGGCAACTTCTCTTTTCCCGAGACAGGCCCCAATACGATCTATGATCTCAATGCTCCGCAGGGTTTGCCCTATGTTACCAATCGGGGTATCAACGAACCTGCGGCTAAGGAATTGATCGATACGGCCAAGCAAAAAGAGCAGGCATCTCCGCAGAAGATGAGGATTGTGAAAAGAAACAGCCTGTGGCTGACGATCTTTTATCGGTGGGACAACAGGGTTCGTAGCGAGTTGTATGGTCATGTCAACGAGAGCCGTAATGATTTCATTGATCTGGAGATCCCTGAGAATGTACCAGATATTAGGAAGTGGGCCCGGCAGACTCTTTCTTTGCTGAAAGTAGAAGTCTTTGATGGCAAATTTGACTATGCCTACCATACTGCGGATCAACAATTAACCCACAGAAAAGGTGAACGGCCCGCATTGCGAATACATCAGCGTAGCTCGGATTGGATTCATGTGCTGATACCTTGGCGAGATCAATGGCCTTATGTAAACCATGTTGGCCCCATGCGTGTGATCCATGATGAACCGAATCTTCCGGACGGATGTGTCTTACTGCAGTATGAGGGAGCGAGCCATCGTTGGGATTGGACTGTGGACACCCTACGAGATAACATTTGTGTTAAGTCGCAGCAGTATCGCAGAACAGAGCCATCAGATTCCTGGGTTCTGCAGGGGGGCACTGAAGGGATACAGAGGAGTGACTTAGTGCAACTGTCAACCGGACAGTGGTACGCTCAAACAACAAAGTCAGGATATAGCACCAGCATGACCACGCGAAAGGTTGACCTAATGACCCAAGCGGATATGGCAGCGCTGGCCGAGGGTGACATCCAGGATTTCTTCAACGGTGAAATGCTGATCAAGCAGGCCCGCAAGGAGAATGCTGACATTACCTTTTGGGCCAGATGATGAGCAGGTTATCCAATGACTTCTTTGCCGCCCATGTACTGTCTTAAGACCTCTGGGATGGTGATGGTGCCGTCTGCGTTTTGCCAGAGTTCCATGAGGGGGATGAGTACTCTGGGGGATGCGATGACTGTGTTGTTGAGCGTGTGACAGTAGAGATTCTTTTTGGTTTCCCCGTCCTTGTAACGCAGGCCCATGCGGCGGGCCTGGAATTCGTAGAACTTGCTGGCACTGTGTGTTTCGCAGTAGTTCTTGCGTGAGGGCATCCAGGTTTCAATGTCATACTTTTTGGCCTGGCCGCGTCCCAGGTCGCCAGTGCAGACATTGACCACACGATAGGGCAGGCCAAGGCCTTGAAGGACGGCTTCGGAATTGGCCAGAATTTCGTCATGGAAGGCGGCGCTTGCTTCGGCACTGTTTTTACAGATGATCACCTGCTCGACCTTGTCGAACTGGTGGATCCTGTACAGGCCGTGTGTGTCTTTTCCTGCTGATCCGGCTTCCCGTCTGAAGCAGCTGGACATGCCCACAAACTTCAAGGGCAATTGGTCCGGGCTCAGAATCTCGCCACTGTGATAGGCTGTGAGGGGTACCTCGGCAGTGCCCACGAGATTGAGGCCGTCCTTTTCCATACGGTAGGTTTGTTCTTCGGCGCCGGGATAATAGCCAGTACCCTGCATGGCTTCGTCTTTCATGAGCAGAGGGACACTCATCGGGCAAAAGCCACGCTCGACCATGAGGTCCATGGCAAAACGCAGGACTGCCCAATGCAGCAGGGCACCGTCGCCCTTGAGAAAGTAATTGCGTGCACCGGCCAGCTTGACGCCGCGTTCAATATCGAGAATGCCGAGATCCAGGCCGAGTTGCACGTGATCTTTGGGGGTGAAGTCAAATTCACGGATGGTGCCGTGGGTTCGCAGTTGGACGTTTTCTGTGTCGTCTTTACCCAGGGGGACGTCCTCATCGGCCGGTTGAGCGACCTGTAGCATAAGGGCGTCAAATTCAGGGGTCAGGGCCTTGATCTTCTCGTTCCATTGGGCGTCGCTTTTCTTGAACTCGCCCAGTTGGGCCAGGGCCGCTTGTTTTTCGTCAGTGGCCAGTTTGGGAATGGATTTTCCCAGGCGATTTTTTTCGGTGGCTATGTCCTGAAGGGCCTTTTTAGCTTCAGCAAGTTCCTGGTCCACTGCCAGAAGTGTCTTTATGTCTGCGGCAATGTGTTTATCAATGGCTGCCTTAGCAAAACGAGCTGAATCTTCACGAATTTCACGAATGTCAATCATACCAGATCAATCCTAACCAAGTGCCAACAACGAACAGCCAATAACGAATCACCAATAACGAGCACACAAAATACCCGATTTTGAGACCATATACAAGCCTGCAGCCCTCGATTTGCGGGGCAATCGCATCTAAAACGTGATGAAATTTATCCGAAGATCAAACTGCTTTTTCTCTGGTTTAAAGTGCGTCGTATTTCTACTGAACACCCAATATCCAACACGGAACATCCAATGTCCAAGGAAGGAGGTCGCTTCGCTCCGTTTTTTTTCATTCATCTGATGGATATTCCTTGTTGAGTATTGGATATTTACTCTTTTGGCCTGATTTACGGATCGTCTGGCCTGGACCTCAACCTGCAGGTCCACGTGACCGTGTTTTGCACCAAGTCGGATAATTTAGATGGGATTGCCCTGCCTCGATTTGTTTGTTTTGGCGTATGGGTGAGTGGCAAACTCCATTATTTCCTTGGTTTAGGAAAGTCTGAAATACGCAGGAGCTTGGCAATCTTTCTGGGGATTTCTGTGTTGTCAAGTGTTCCCATGAAGTTCTCTGCGCCGGGTCCGTAGGCATACAGGGGCACAGGGATGCCTGAGTGGCTCTTGGTGGACCATTTAGGTGCAAGCTGCGTTTTGCTTCTTTTGACCAGGGTCAGGCCACCTGTTTCATGGTCTGCCGTGACAATCACCAGGGTGTGTTTGTCCTTCACGGCAAAGTCCATGGCCGATTTTACGGCCTGGTCAAACAGCAGCGTTTGACGAATGCACCCTTTAGCGTCATTGCTGTGACATCGCCAGTCGATCTGGCTGCCCTCGACCATGAGGAAGAACCCTTTGTAGAGAGGTCGCGTGAGGATATAACCGGATGGCTTGTTGAGCAGCCCTATGGCGGCAGACGTCATCTCGTCCAGCATGGGTTCTGAGGCCTGGGTGGTCATGGCATCCAGTTGAAACAGTCCGAGTACATGGCTTTCCTTGAGACCATAGATTTCTGACCGGTCCTTAATCACTTTGTAGCCCAGTTTCATGGCATCGGTAATCAGGTTTTTGTTGTCCTTGCGTTTGCTGCCCGTTTCGGACTTATGTAAGAAGAAATGACGACCGCCTCCCAATAGAACATTGATTTGTTGTTCAATGAGATGTTCGGCGATCGTGACTTCATTGTTCCTGGACTTCACGTGACTTGCAAAAGAGGCTGGCGTGGCATGGGTAATGGCAGAGGTGGCCACCAGACCTGTGAGCATGCCATCTTTCTGAGCGGCCTCTAAAATACTGGTGTATTGGGTGCCGTCAGGGGTCATGCCAATCATGCCATTATTCGTCTTTACACCGCAGGCCATGGCTGTGCCAGAGGCGGCTGAATCTGTGACAACATTGTCCGCTGAATGGGTGCGCACACGCCCTGTGACAGGCAGGGTTTCCATGTGCAATTTGCCCGCAAGTCCCACTGAGCTGGTTCGGGCCAGAGTCACCTGTGCCGGGCCCATGCCATCGCCTATTAAAAGAATTACGTTTCGTACGGATTCATGCTTGTTCAAGGCGTAGGAGACGTCTTGTTTGGGGCCTTCATAAAAAGAGATGTCCGAATCGTGATCGATTGAGGGATAGTTGAAGTTGACTTCTTCAGCATGGACAATGAAAAAAAGGGCAAAAATAATGAGCAAAAGGGTGCAGGCATGCTGCATGAATTTGGATTGTCTCATGAACTGGAGCCTCCAGGTTACGGGCGTATTCTCTAGTTGAATCAGTCAAATCATTCTATAAATCCGTGGATAAAAATGCAATGATTTATTGTCGTTCATGTCAGATCATACGTTTGCCAGGCGGCTTTGGTTTGACAGAGTTTGGCATGACTCCTATAATTCTATATGGCTTTTTTGCATTTTGAAAGGGATTGCATGGATTATCAAGATCATGGCTTTGATTCAACAGACGCTTCAAGCCCCCCAATACCTCAAGGGATGTCGCAGCGTCCGCCTTCTGGCCATCAGGTGAGACCACGACACAATGGGTGGCGAGGGTTTTGGTGGTTTTTGTTCTTATCTTCCATGGTAGGCAATGTGATCTTCTTTGTGGCCATCACTGGGTTGGGGGCCATGGTGCTGGGTGTACCGGATGGTCCGTTTGACGAGAGGGTGATCCAGGGCAAGGGATTCAAGGACAAGCTGGTGATTATTTCCATCGAGGGCGTGATTAACGACGTGCAGTCTGAAAAGCTGCAACAGCAGGTGACCATGGCTCAGCAGGACAAGGCTGTGGCTGGCGTGATTGTGAAGATCAATTCGCCGGGCGGTACGATCTCAGCGAGTGACCAGATCTTTGCCAAAATCAAGGCCTATCGTACTGCCAATCAGCGAAAGCCCGTGGTGGCCTTTATGCAGGGCATGGCTGCATCGGGTGGCTACTATGCGGCAGCGGCCTGTGAAGAGATCATGGCAGAGCCCACTGTTATTACGGGCTCTATTGGTGTGATCTTTTCAAATCTTGTGGTCCAGGACCTGCTTGAAAATAAGTTGGGTATCTTGCCTGTGGTGGTCAAATCGGGGCCGAAAAAAGATTGGCCCAGTTCGTATCGAGCCCCTTCAGAAGAAGAACTATTGTACATTGATGAGCGTTTGATTACACCGGCTTACGAGCGTTTTCTGGACATCGTGGCAGAGGGGCGTGAAGGCATTTTGGACAGGGAACAAATACGCCTTTTGGCGGATGGTGGTATCTACTCGGCTCAGGCGGCCAAGGACAACAAACTTGTGGACCACATTGGCTATCTTGAAGACGCGATCGAGCTAGTGCGAAACAAAGCGGGCTTGGGCAATGTGAAGGTTGTGGAGTATGAAGAAGTATTTAGTCTGGCCGGCCTGCTGAGTGTCAAATCCAAGGTTGGGCAAATCAGGCTGGATCGTAGTCTGATTCATGAACTGACCACCCCTGAGCTGCTTTACATGTGGAAGGGATATTAAAACGGTTTTAAGTTTTTAATTCTAAGTTTTAAGTTTTCCGTTTTCCGTAGGCAGTATACACGGTGAAGAATGCGGTTTTCTAAAAAACTGAAAACCAGAAACTGTACAGTACAGGGCTTTTTGCAGCAGTCCTGTACTAAAACACATATCACATTCTGACTGGAGATCATGATGACAAAACAAAACTATCTGTCTCGTCGAGCCTTGCTAAAGGGATTAGGATTGGGCGCCATTGGAACGGCCGCCGGATTTTCTGGTGCTTGTGGTGCGGCTATGAAGAGCACGATCCTGGGGCAGGCCACGGGCGTGCCGTTTCGTCGCAGAGACAAGGGTATGCTCTGGACACCTTTGACTGACACCAGTAATGTGGCCCTGATCAAGGGAAACGATCGTCGAGATATTACCCTCGCGGCACTCAAGCAGATTGAAGACGAGGTGATTACCTCACTGCAGGGTAAAAAGCGTCTTTTGATCAAGCCCAATTTTGTCACGACAAATCGGCCACTCTGTGCTACGCATGTAGAGGTCGTTCGTGCCATTCTTGACTTTCTCAAGCCACACTATAAGGGTGACATCATCATTGGTGAGTCCACAGCGTCGCGTGCAGGCACCTTTGATGGCTATAAGAATTATGGGTATTTGCCACTTGAGCGTGAGTATGGTGTCAAGCTGATTGATCTGAATAAGCAACCGTATCATTGGGGCTATGCTTTTGGCCGGGGTAATCGGCCTTTGGGGCTGCGATTGATCAATACCTTCTTTGACCCTGACCTGTATATCATTTCTGCAGCCAAGCTCAAAACACATGACCGCGTTGTCACCACGTTGTCCCTGAAGAACGTACTTATGGCCACACCGTTGAATGACTACAAAAAGAACGACAAGGGGATTATGCACACACAGAACAAGTTCAAAAAAGACAGTGTGCTTAACTATAATATGTTCCACCTGGCTCAACAGGTCTGGCCTGATCTTGCCGTGATTGATGGCTTTGAGGGGATGCAGGGCGAAGGGCCTGTGGGCGGTGATCCCTATGACTCACGCATCACTGTGGCAAGTACCGATGCACTGGCTGCTGACAAGGTTGCGACCAAGGTCATGGGATTTGACCCGGACCAGATCATGTACATGCAGACCATGACCCAGGCCGGCATGGGCCAGGGCGATCTGGACAAGGTCAATATTCTTGGCAACAGCATTGAAGAATGCCAGTGCAAATTCCGCATTTCTAAATTACTGACTGAATACTTCAGCTAAAGAAATCTGCTCCAATGGCCGGATTTACAGGTATCCCTGCAAAACTTTCAGGCAGGAAGCATTGAGCTTGATGGCACGGTCCGAAGATGCTGCCTCTGTATAACATCGGAACTCCGGCGCATTGCCAGAGGGTCTCAAATGAACGATTTCACTATTGTCAAAGGTCATTCGCACACCATCTGTATAGTCAATCAGTAGGCAGTTTCCACAATATTTGCCAAATAGCTTAGTGGCTTGAAGTGTATCCTGCGTTTGATCACCTGTTTTGAATATGGCGAGAAGCGCATGGCTTTTTGCCTGCGGGAAATCTTTCAAACGGTCACTGGCTGTGAATCGTTGAGGCAGGTCATCGATCAAGGCGGAGATGGGTTTGCCTTCCTGGATGGATAGAAGGAGAATGCTAAGATGGAGTATTATGGCATCACGAGTGGGAAGGGCCGCGAGTGTTTTGCCAAAGAGTGATATCGCAGAATTGGTGAGAAATCCAGCATTGGCTTCGTAACCCACCACAGTTTTTGCGCCGGCTTCACTGGCCTCTATCATGGAGGCAATGACAAAGGGAGACCCAATGCACGTGCGTCGTACCTCCTTGAAAAGATTTGCCTTTTCAACGGCTGTATTGCAGCTGACGGGTGTGCTAACCGAATCAGCGCCGAGATACTTGGCGCAGAGGATACCTGCCACGTCGCCCCGTAAAAACTGTCCGGATTCGTCTGCGATGAGGGGGCGGTCACTGTCACCGTCTGTGGATATAAGGGCATTCAAGGTGTATCGCTCGGTCCACTGGGCTGCCAAGGCGACATCTTCGGGGCGAATGGCCTCCGTATCCACCGGGACGAATATGTCGGACCGTCCCAGGGCGATTGTTTCGGCGCCGAGTCCTTGGTAGACCTGCATAAGAATGTCCCGTCCTACTGCGGAGTGTTGGTACACACCAATACGTTGGCCTGCGAGACAGTCACTGGGGAATGTGTCCAGATATCGTGACAAGTACAGGGTTCGTGCTGTTTCCGATACCGGCCAGGGTGTATCAACTGCTTCTGCGAACTGGCCAGTGTCATTACATAGAGACTCACTGACGTAGACGCATTCCTTGCGAATGGCGGTTTCATCTGCCTTGAGTATTTCACCGGAACAGGTATTAAACTTGATGCCATTGCGATCTGCTGGAATATGGCTCCCTGTCACCATGATGGCTGGGATGCGATTAACAATGCCGTAGTGAGCGATTGTTGGTGAAGGGACCTTTCCGCAGTTGATGGGTGTGTACCCCATATCGTTTGCGGCTCGTCGCACAGCCTGCATAATTCGGTCGGTACTTGGACGCAAGTCGCCGGCAATGGCCACATCGGTGTGCCCTCGTTTGAGGTCACCTTGAGACTCAAGATATTGCAAAAAACCGCACGTATACACATAACAGACAAAATCTGTCATCTCAGTGGCTAATCCACGCGCACCGCTCGTGCCAAATTTGACCCCACTGCGATCCATGAGGTTCTGTATATTAATCTTCATGGTTATATTTTTACTCCAATACTGGATAAGTTTACGAGTTTCATCAATTCATATCCTTACATGTCCTTTGAAAGAGGCCCAGTTTAAAGCGATAGTCAGTCAGCGTCAAGCTGGGTTCTCCACACGCTCTCAAGGGCTAGCGACGGTGGCGAAATGAATCCGGAGACACGCCATAGGTTTTTTTGAATGCACGTGAAAAATGAAAAGGACTGCTAAATCCCAATTCAAAGGCAATTTGCTTGATGGTCGTATCGGGTGTTTGCAGTTGGATGGCCGCAATATTAAGCTTGAGACGATTCAAGTATTTGTAGGGGCTGAGGTCACCGAACCGCTTAAACAAACGGCACAAATAGGCTTCATCAATATTGCAGGCTTCGGCCATCTGGCTGAGCGTTTGCAGGGCAAGGCAGTTTTCCCGAATATACTCACAACAGGTTTGATACGTGGCAAACGCAGTACTTCGGGCAAAATCATGAGATACGGCAGTTTCTGCAACTTTTAGCACCAAGTATTCAAGAATTGTGGCACAGATCACATCACTGTAGCGTGTTACATTTTGTCCGTTTAGAATCAATTCTTCAAAGATTTTCAGGATTTGGGTGGGAGAACTGGCATGGACGAGTTGCCCCGGATTCGGGGCATATTCCGTTAAGAGCGGCAGGGCACGAGATCCGTTGAAATCCACAAAGTATTTTACGAGGCGGTCCTTGGGGTCTGTGGTAATCACATGAGGGATATTGGGGCCATAGGCAAAGACGGTTCCTGCGATCAAGGGGTATTTGTGGTCCTGCAATACGAGCTCTCCTTTGCCCCGGGCCACATACTCAATGGAATAAAATGGGAAATCACTGCGATCAATGCGAAAATCAGGTTCACAATGTTCTTTGCCGCCGCATACCACCGTGATTCCTTGACGTCCACGCGCATGCATATCGAAGTAGAACCGCTCGGCTTTCAACACCTGAGTGGAATAGAATGAGGGTACTTCACCGATATCCTGAATCTTTTCTATCATACCACTAAAAAGTCAATAATAGTTGCATTGTGGGCAAAAAAAGACATAACAGCTTACCATCTGTATTCTTTATAATATCATCATGGCAATAAAAGTCAATATTAGAATGGAGACCACGGTGGTCGACATGAACTCGAAGCAATATTCCTGAACAATGGTGAGATGACAAAATGGCTAACAAAGAGAATGCAAAAGCTGCGTCAGTGTTAAATAAAGACGATTTAATTGTAATCGGTGGAGCTGGTGGTTTCATTGCCGGTGCCTTGGCCCGATATTTTCATGACCAGGGCTTCACGCGTATCCGGGGAATCGATAAAAAGCCGCTGCCCGAGTGGTATCAAGTTGTACCTGGTGTTGAGTCTCTGTGTCTGGATCTCAGTGACCCGATGAACTGCCGCAAGGCCTGCGAGGGTGCGACTGAGGTGTATAATCTGGCTGCCGACATGGGTGGCATGGGTTTTATCGAGCGTTTTCGTATTGAGTGTCTTCGGAGCATTCTGATCAACACGCATATGATTGAAGAGGCCTACCGGGCTGGTGCACAGCGGTACTTCTACTCTTCTTCTGCTTGTGCCTACAACACGAATCTTCAAAAGGATCCGAACGTGCGGGCACTCAAGGAATCCGATGCGTATCCTGCCATGGCGGAACGCGGTTATGGGTGGGAAAAACTGGTCTCCGAAATGTTCTGTCAGGAATACTGGGCTGAACGGGGTATGAAGACCGCTATCGCAAGATTCCACAACGTGTACGGTCCCAATGGTACATGGGACGGTGGTCGCGAAAAAGCCCCTGCAGCACTCTGCCGCAAGGTGATTGAAGCCAAGGATTCCGGTAAGCTTGCCATTGATGTCTGGGGTGATGGAAGCCAAACTCGCAGCTTTATGTATATTGACGATTGTGTTAATGGTATTGATATGATCACGCATTGCGAGGACTTGATTGCCACGCCTATCAATCTGGGCTCTGATTATCTGATCTCCGTTAGCGATTTGGTTTCAATGGCTGAGAAGATGGGAGGCGTGACGCTGGAACGGACCCATGATCTGACTGCGCCAACAGGGGTGGCCGGTCGTAATAGTGACAATACTTTCATCCAGGAAGTCCTTGGTTGGGTGCCCAGTCTGCCGCTAGAAGAGGGCATGAAGCTAACCTATGACTGGATCGAGCAACAGTACAACGATCGCAAAGCTGGAAAACGTACTGTGAGCTGATCCGCCTTTAGACGACAATTATAAGCATCCATGGCCTTGCTGGCTTAAAAACCGGCAAGGCCTTGGTGACGATAGGAGCAGTATGGCACCGCAAGAATCCTTGAAAATAACTGATGTCGTGGGGCGTATCCCATATCGCCTGGCTCTGGCTGGCGGTTGGATTGATCAACCCTATGTGTCCAAATACAATCTTTCACCGCCTGGTTCAATGGTCACGGTCCAGGTTGAACCGCAGTTTCGGTTTCTGGATCGGTCAGGTATTTGCGGCAGTACACGGCGGATTGCCATGGAAATATGGCACGGGGAGATCCCGGCTGACCAGGATAAAATGGCGATGGTTCGGGCACTCTACAAAGCTGAGAATGAGGGACTCGAAGAGCCCTCCGGCTCTCAGGACATGATTGGTCTCGTGTACCCCGGCGTGAACCGTCTTGACTATGATATCAACCATGAAGGTGGATATTTTCCTGTGCACGTGGAATCAAATAACAGTCCGGATGTGGCGGCCTGGTTTGGCTCAGTCGTATATTTGGTCCCGGTGATGACGCGACCTGATGGATACAATCCCCTGGGACGACAAGACTTTGATCCTGAATGGGTGGCACGGCTCGGAAAGACGGGTCAGGATTGCTTCAGGGCGATCGTGAAAAAGGATCTTGCGGGCCTGGGCGCATCCTTTAATGAATGTATGCTATGTTGGCAGACCATTCTGCCGGATGTGGTCGAGCATCCCACTATAACCATGGATTTGATGACACTGCTTGAATTCTATCAAGATAACTATGCCGGGGCCATGTTCTCCGGATGCGGGGGCGGGTACTTCTATGTGGCCTCTGAGTCACCGGTGCCTGGCGGTTTCCAGGTGAAAGTGAGGACCGAATAGTCATGAGTAACCCCGCTGATACGACAGTGATTCTCTGTGGTAGCTTTGATCACATGCGTGCGCCTTATATACGCCTATTGGATGAGGCCCGTGGGTTTGGTGCCGTGCACGTCTATCTGTGGGATGACATGACAGTCGAGGCTTTAACAGGCAAGCCGCCCAAATTTCCGCTGAAAGAACGTCTCTACTACGTCCAGGCGATTAGCTATGTCACCGAGGTCACCCTTGTAGAGGCACTCGATAACGCAGATCACTTGCCCGCTTCTGCGGAGGTGAAAGGCCAGACATGGGTTGTCCCGCAAAATGAGGACACTGCTGCCAAGCAGGCCTATGCCCAGGCCCATGGCGTGACCTATCAGACTGTGACCACTGACAGACTGGCAACCTATCCGGCATGGGATCGCAGCACGATATCGGTGGAGTCTTCCGATCGTCCTAAGGTACTTGTCACTGGCTGCTACGACTGGTTTCACACGGGTCATGTACGATTCTTTGAGGAAGTGTCCGAGCTTGGCGACCTGTATGTGGTGGTCGGTCATGACGCCAATATTGAAAAGCTCAAGGGCGAGGGCCATCCCATGTTCAAAGAGGATGAACGTCGCTACATTGCCAGTTCGATTCGGTATGTGACCCAGGCCTTGATTTCCAGCGGAGACGGCTGGCTGGATGCCGAACCGGAGATTCAGCGTATCAAGCCAGACATGTATGCGGTCAATGAAGACGGAGATAAGTTGGTGAAGCAAGAGTACTGTCAAGCCAACGGGATTAAGTATGTGGTCCTCAAACGTTTGCCCAAACGAGGGCTGACGAGACGTGAAAGCACTCATCTACGGGGTTTCTAGAGGTTTTTCCCTGGTCGATGCCACTCCTTTTGGTGCCATTTCAATGGGGCGCTACGCTCCAGCGAAATAGTAGCACGGGCGATTTATGCTGGTGTAAAGTGGGATATGGAGGTACAATTTTGCCAACATGCGAACGGTCGCGTCCTAGGCAAGAGCAGGGTGAGAGCATGTGGCGAGAGTCATGTGGCCTCCCTGTTGGGTCTTGCACATATGTTACATTATTTTGAAAAGGAGAGATTCTGATGACTAGAGGTACAAAAAGCTTGGTGGTTTTGGCATTGCTGGTGGGGTTTGGCAGTGTGGCAGTGGCTCAGGAGACGCTCAAGGAAGTGGTTGAGCAGGAAGGCCTTGGATGGCTTATGGGCCAGTGGAAAACCACCACTGACGAGGGGCAAGAGATCGTGCTGACCTACAGATGGGCAGTGAATGGGCATGCCATCATCAGTCTTCTTAAGATGGGTGAGAGGTCCTCACAGGGCCTGATTTACTTTGACGCTGAGGCCCAAGAGGTAAAGCAGTTTGCAATTGACAGCCAGGGTAAGGCCACCAAGTCGACATGGGCATCTGAATATGGCAAGGCCAAAGCCACGACCCGGATGACCAATGAAAATGGTGAGTCCAGGGATGTCGTCATTGTCTATTCCAAGGTCAGCAGGACGACCATCAATGTGGCAGTGCACGGCGTAGAATATGGCGTTATGTCAGACAATGCTGCGTTCGAGATTGATTTCAATAAAGTCAAGAGACAAAAAAAAGCAAAATAACTGATTCTTAGCCACATGTGATGCCCCCTGTCTACTCCTCGTATTGGGCAGGGGGCTTTTCAGTTTGACAGCCTCGAATCGGCTCTGAAACCCGATGCCAGAACAGGGGCGAACTTTTACCTGAGAGGGGAAACCACAATGATCCGGTTAGGTCTTGTCTTACTCACTAGTTTATCCGCGTTATCCATGTCAGCCCAAAACAGTCGGTTTGCCTCTTTTGAGCCCACGCCCCTGGCAAAGGCACATGCCCACAATGACTACAGGCATCACCGCCCCTTACGCGACGCACTGGCCCATGGGTTTACCAGTGTGGAAGCGGATGTTTTTCTGGTGGATGGTCAATTGCTGGTCGCCCATGACCGTCATGAGATCCGACCTGAAAAAACTCTGCAAGCCTTGTATCTTGATCCTCTAAAAAGGCGAATCAAACGCAATGGCGGCTCGGTTTATGCCAAGGGAGGCAGGTTTACTCTGCTAATTGACTTCAAGTCTGAGGCAGAGTCGACCTATGCCCAGTTGCACAAGGTTCTTTCGCAGTACCCAGAGTGCTTTACCCGCTTCACGTCCAAGGGACGACAGGAAAAGGCGATTCTGGCCGTGGTTTCCGGGAATCGTTCTCCGGCCACCATGGCTGCTCAGCCACTTCGCTATGCCGGGTGTGACGGAAGACTCACAGATCTTAATTCCGATGTGTCGGCAGACATCATTCCTATGATCAGTGACAACTGGAATAACCACTTCAAATGGCGAGGCAAAGGCTCCATGCCTGCGTTGGAAAAGAAAAAGCTGTTGGAGATCGTCCGTATCTCACATGAAAAGGGACGATTGGTGAGATTTTGGGCGACGCCAGACAAGCCGTCGGCGGAACGCCAGGCCATATGGAATGCCCTGGTGTCCGCAGACGTGGATGTGATCAACACGGATGATCTTTGTGGGTTACAGCAGTATCTTTTGGCAAGGCTGGAGCATGCCGAATAAAATATACATCCATGCCCAGAGGACATGGTATTGCCTTACCCCTGAAAATTGACAGTGTCTATTGTCTACTCCCATTTTGAGAGCGTTCAGGCACATTGCCGGATATTTTTTTTAATTACCGCAGGATACAGAGGTGAATAGCGTTCTAAAAGAATGAAAAGAGCATTAGACACTGAAAAAGTAACCTGTATTTAAGATACCTATTTTAAAAAGGAGAAGACCCATGAGGACAAAGGCGCTTTTAGCACTAATTTTGGCCATGTTGACGTTTGCAATTGTTGCACCGGTGAACGTGGGTGCTCAGCCCTTGCCTGAGGAGGTCTCAGAGCATGCCCAGGCTGATGGTGATGATCTTCCTCATTTGGGAATGCACCATGGACCGGGTTCAGGTCGCGGCATGATGGGTGGTATGATGATGGGCGGCGGCATGGGCTCAGGTCGTGGCATGCGTGGTACGAACCCAAGTCGTGGTATGGGTGGCCAACAAATGCGAGGTATGAGACAAGGCCGTGGTATGGGCTTCCAGATGTGTGGCATGAGCCAAGGTCGCCAGGGTGGTCAAATGCATCGTATGATGTCAGGTCGTCCTATGGGTGGTCAGATGCGTGGTATGAGCCCAGGTCGTGGCATGGGTGCCCAACAAATGCGTGGTATGAGACAAGGCCGCCGTATGGGTGGTCAGATGCAAGGTATGAAACAAAGACAAGGCCGTGGTATGGGCTGTCAGATGTGTGGCATGAGCCAAGGTCGCCAGGGTGGTCAAATGCATCGTATGATGTCAGGTCGTCTTATGGGTGGTCAGATGCGTGGTATGAGCCCAAGTCGTGGCATGGGTGGCCAAGAAATGCGAGGTATGAGACAAGGCCGTGGTATGGGTGGCCAGATGTCTGGCATGAGCCAAGGTCGCCGTATGGGTGGCCAGATGCGTGGTATGAGACAAGGTCGCGGCATGGGTGCCCAACAAATGCGTGGTATGAGACAAGGCCGCCGTATGGGTGGTCAGATGCAAGGTATGAAACAAGGTCGCCGTCAAGAGTGGTGATTCCTGCGGGCAAAGTCAGATACGTTCTGGCAATGCGGGCAAACAAGGCCAGTACGCAGGTGGTAGTTGCGGGGGTTGTCCATAAGGACGGCATCGTTGTGACCGCCAGCCATTCAAGGCTGATTGATAATGATTTGACTGGGTCCCAATCTGATTGGGACCCTTTTTTTTGAGTGGCTTACGCCTCATTATACATAAGGCAAAGCCTCCAAGGAGTGCCGAGTCAAAGTTTCCCTTGGGGCATGTCGATTCATGTACAGATGCCAGTCGTGTTGTAGGGCCCAAGAAAGGGAAGCACCGGCTCAATTCATCCGATGCTTGTTGGAAATATCACTGTGAAACAGTAAAAAGTGTTTCAGCTACGGGTGTGTCTCCAACCTCAAGAACCGCCTTGTACGAACCTTTCGAAAGATCAGAGAATCCCCAATACTTGTCTTTGTGTCGCGCAATATAAATTGTCTCACTGGTGATCTCACCCTCTGCTGAGAGGTTGTAAAGCCTGATCGTGACGATCTGACCGCCATATCCAAAAACGTACACTGTGGGAGTTTCTCCTGGGGTAAAATTATGGATACTAGGTGGTCTGGTGCCAGCATTTACTTTGTCAAAGCGTGTCACCAGAACGCCTTGAGATGAATCAAGCTGAGTCACACACCCAATCAGGGGAAGGATAAGCATCATAACGCTGATAGTGACAAGTCTTTGCATACTAGGGTCTCCATTTTTCTTCTTACTGCACTGGCTCACGAAATCCAACTTTGCGAGCGGTCTCAATCCAGCCAGACGTTAGCACTTAGTCCGTCTGCACATTATGGCAAATTATAGGCTCAATTATGCGTATTACAACAAAATAAGGTGATGGTGCATTTTTCATGCATTGCAGCTCTTGGAGTGAATAATTGCCGGTTATCCTATTTTTCTATGACATCTGCCACTTTTTCGGCCACCGAGTCATCCAACAATTCGGCTATGGCCGAGATCAGATTCCTGGGTGCTCCTTTTACTCTCATATCTTGAATCAGCCTATTTAGCAACGATTTCCTGTGGAACGGTGGCTGACCCAATATGGCCACGAGAGTTGCGTGGACTTCGGGATCGTTCTGAGCCACCTTGACAAGCGTCACAAAGGCATCATTGTCTCCAACCGATTTTTTTGATTTCCAAAACATATTGAATGTGCTAATTGTTGTCCTTTTTGCCCATGCCTACCTGCATTGAGTTGACGTGTAAGCGGGGCCTCTCTCAATCTTCCTTCATCCAGTACCAATTGCCGAGCAGATGCCCCTTGCTGCCCGAGTTGTAGCAGAGATCGCCAATACCACTTTCGCTGTAGATAATGGCCGCCTCACTGTCATTTCGAAATTGAAAGAAGACACGCTCTTTCTTGTGGCAGGCGCGGTGCGCCTTGCGAATCGAGTAAATGCCGAAGTTGTAGTACCTGCGACCAATCTCGTCCAGGTCATCAGAATAACCACGACATCATATGATCTTTATGTATTATCCAAAGTTTCTAAGACTTCAAGGTTTTTGTTCTCAGTTGTTGAATGTCACGGTAATGTCACTTGGCAGAATGTTAAGGATTACGGATACCCCTTTCGTACCCTCTACGGGATGTTCCCGTAAAGGCGCATGGTGTATGAGCCGTGTCAAATGGGTCATGATCGCCTTGCCGAATGCTTACTTTAAATCACTCGGACTGTATTTGCCCAGTCCATGATCTGTCTCGATCAGCCGAATCGCCGGATGCGGACCCGCACGTCCGGTGGTATGGGAGGAGGCCTCAGCAATGGGGCTCCCTATCCCGATGGGGAATCTCGCCCCGTTGAACTGGAGGCTTCAGCGGATAGTAACGCCTCGCTCTCGGAGGTAGTCCTTCAAATCGCCAATCCCAATGGTCCCAAAATGGAACACCGAAGCAGCAAGCAACACTGTAGCGCCCGCTTCGACTGCCTGATAGAAATGCTCTAATTTTCCTGCTCCACCGGAGGCCACCACTTCGGCCGAGACAGCTTCCTTAATTGCC
>CAZBTJ010000090.1:0-22664 GCA_964494325.1 uncultured Pirellulales bacterium | reverse complement strand
ACTCAGCATACACAAAGAACTGGCCAACCGTTTAACGCAACTCGAAAATCAGACAAAGCTGTCAGACGCACTTAAGACTGACCGATCTTTTCAAAAGATCCACGCTGAGATAAAAAAAGCCTTAAAGACTAAAGAAAGGGTGACCCTTAGGAGTTCCTTAGGAGTTCCCTTATCAATCTTCAGGGTGGAGATCAGCGTCAATGGACCCATGAAGTGCGTTTGGAGAATGAGCTTGGGGTGTGGACCGAACTCGAAGCCGTGTTTTACCGTAAAAGCCTTGCCGGGGTTGTGGCAATCGAGGATTTTTTAATAGATTGCCAGGATCGGGAGGTATATACTGAATTCTTTGAATCGCCACGAGAACAGGAATTTGATGCCATGCTGAATTGTGGCTGCCATTATATTAAAAAGAGCCTTGGACTGTCATAGTGGATACTGAGCTTATCATACAATTGGAAGCCTTGGAGATCGTAGGGTATGCGGATCAGTTGACCAGCGAGGCTCTGCCCAGTCTGGTTACACCCGTCTTCAGGCTGAAATCAAATCCTGAGCGGTTCTTATTCCCGCCATTCCGGTTGGATGCCCAGTGCGTATACAACGGTACTTGGGATGGTCTTGGCCGGTGGGATAGCTTGGTCAAAACCGGCAATATGACACCCTTTGAATCGCCGATCCCTGCGGAACATGATTGTCAACTCTGGATTGATGAACACAATCAACCACAGTACAGCACGCGTTCTCAGGCCCATGCTGACCTTGAGGCCATTTCAAATGCACGGGTTGAGCAAGCGAAACAGGCTTTTATGTCAGGTGATTTGAATGGGGCCGAGCGACTGGCTACCCAGGCCTTTAATGCAGATGATCGAAGTACTGAGGCCCTTGTGGTCAAGGGTGCCATTCGGAAGCGCCAAGGCAAAGATCGCAACCTTGAATTTCTTGTGTCCCTGGCCCATGGTGTGAGTCTGGAGAGTTTTATGGTACTGATTGACATGCTTCTTAATTCAAATCCTATCCAGAATAGCCCGGTGAGTGGCGTGTGCAAAACAACACGTGAACAAGCAACTCAATCGCTTTTCCCTGTGGCAGCCTGATGATAAAGTTTCCCTACATATTTACATTCTATAGCTACAAGGGCGGTGTGGGGCGAAGCATGGCTTTGCTCAATACAGCCTATACCTTGGCAGCACGGGGTCGTCATGTCTTGATTCTGGACATGGATCTTGAAGCACCGGGATTAAGCGACTTTCTGAATCGTAATCAGGAGTATTCAGAATCTAAGAACCCGGATCCACAGGACATTGTTGAATTGCTGCGTCAGGTCAAAGATGCTGCCCAACAACGCATTCCTCCGGATCAGGCCCTCTCAAAACTATCGCCCATTGACCATTTTCGACAAAGTATTGACTTGTCAAAAGTCAAGGCACCACGCATCGGACTCAAGGGGCAATTGGATGTATTGCCAGCGCTCATGGATGAGACTTATTGGAAACGCTGGGCTGACCTGGCCTTGACAGGTACGTCCAAAGATGACCTGCAAAGAATGGGCCTGATCCTGGCCACGTATCTCCAGGAGCAACGACTCGTAGTGTCCCCTCCGGGCCTGGATGAATTGGGAGAAACCGAATCTGTGCCCTACGACTATATCCTGGTGGACAGCAGAACTGGCATGACAGAGCTTGGCGGGTTATGCGTAGGCCATTTGTGTGATAGACTCGTGGTGTGTACGGCTCTGAATGACCAGAATATAAATGGGACCCGGGTTTTTCTTGAAGAGGCTGGCATTGAGTTGAAGGTTCGCAGTACTGAGAATTTTGAGCCTTGGGACGAGGCCGATCCCAAACCGGGCGAAGAGGAGACGCCTGAAACTATCGGCCCCAAACCCACGCTCATTGTAGCCACGCCTGTACCCTATGGCGAAATCGGCTACAAAAGAGAACGGATAAAGGTACTCAGTAAGACTTTTGGCCCTGTGTCTGCCAAGCTATCCTACCATCCCCAAATGGCCTTGATGGAGAGTATCTTTGTCAGGGACTATCCCGAGGAGTACCTCACAGCAGAGTATCAGGGCTTGACCGATCACATGATGGGTTCAGTCAGCGATCATTATGTCCAACTGTCACGTCAAAGTCTCAGTGCTTGGAGCGAACGAAATGATCCTGAAGAGGCGGTTGATGCAGCCATTCGCGCAGCAGGCCATAACGCCTCCGCTGGGATTTCGCTGCTTACCCAGTTGGGAGACCGACTCCAAACAGAAAAAGAGGAAGAGTTCAGGGCGGCAATTAAGCTACATAGTGCCTTGGCGAGACTTGAAGGCGAAATAGGTTGTATTGGTTTAGCCCAATGGGGCACTGCATTGTCAGTTCAAGCCAAGATCTTGGAGGGTAAACCGTCTGAGACTCTGTTTACTCAGGCGTACGAGAAGTATGCCAAGGCCGTAGCAAACAAACCGGATTTCTACGAGGCCTGGTGCAGCTGGGGCGATGCACTGTTAGCTCAAGCCAGGATCTTGAAAGGTAAAGCGCCGGAAACTCTGTTTACTGAGGCGTATGAGAAGTACGCTAAGGCCGTAGCCATCAAACCTGACATGCACGATGCCTGGAACAACTGGGGCACTGCATTGTCAGATCAGGCCAAGATCTCGGAGGGTAAAGCGTCGGAGACTCTGTTTGCTCAGGCGTATGAGAAGTATGCGAAGGCCGTAGCCATCAAACCGGACATGCATGAGGCCTGGAACAACTGGGGCAATGCACTGTCAGCTCAAACCCAGTTAATGAAAGGTAAACAAGCTGAAGATTTCTTCCGGGAATCGCGTCAGAAATATGATAAGGCCCTTGAACTGCATCCTGGTGATGTGACGGCTTTGTTTAATCTTGCCTGTTTAGAGGCTTTATGCAAAAGGCCAGAGGAGTCTGTGACTTTCCTTCGACAGATCTCCATGTCCCCCAGTGAACTTCGTCAAAAGATCATGGACGATTCTGATTTTGATCCAATTCGGCAGGGCGCCCATTTTCAGGATTTCCTCAAAACACTTTCGCCGTAAAAGCCAGTCACACTGATCACTTCCCACGATTCTGCTCCCATAGAACTCCTATCTCGAAGAGCCAATTTACGCCAGCAACGAACAACGAATAACCAAAGCGAAGCGAAGGCTGACAGCTTCTTCAAGCCTCTTCCATCCGACTAACATGCAAACTGAGAGGGCATGTTCAATTACGATTCCAAGCCGTCATCCAAGTTCAAGGAAGGCTCTGTGTAGTAAACGTGTTTACTCAAGCAGAGACTGACGCTGAACGTCCCCTCTGGGGAGCAGCAGAAGGATGCATGACGGCAACCCACGCAAAAGAAAAAAGTGCCGCATTCGCATCGGCACTTCGAGTTCTCATATAGTAAAGTAAGTAGTTGATAAGCTACTTAGTGCTTTTACTTACCCCATAGATGGGAAAACGATGGATATAGATCCACATTTACTTCCTCTCTCAATTTCTGGAGAAAACAATGAAAATTGTTGAATTCTTTGATAGACTTAATTTTTCTTAATTTTTGTGGCTTTTTATTCAAGCCGCATGGGCGGGCGTGGGGATAGGGCTTTCCATATGTCGTCATCTTTTTCTAAGGAGACAGCATTATGAAACATAAGTACCTTATCCCACGACCCAAGTCTATCAGAAGAATCCAACAATCGTTTGCTTGGATAGACCATCGCCTGATCCGCGGTGGATATCTCCAGGTCATGACACATGAGGATCTGGCCCTCTATGTCTTCCTTGTACTGGCTGCCGATTGTAACGGTGTCAGCTTTTATCGCAAAGAAAAAATATGTGATGTTGTCTCGCTGAGTTTCAATGAATTTGAGATCGCGCGAGATCGTTTGGTGAATATGAAGCTCATCGCCTTTGAGCCCTATTCTGTGATCACACCCAATGGGTTCTATCAGGTCTTACCGATTCAGGTTCCCGCGCCAAACTATGCACAAAGCGTGCTGAAAAAGGCTAAATCACAAACTTAAAGTATGTCTATACCATGGTTACAGGGAATGCGTAACATGTTCTTCCTTGAAGTTTAAGCCTCGATTTACAGATTGTTAGCCCTGGCCTTACTTAGAGGATGCGTATGAGCTGGTTGGATCTGCATGACGCAGAAGATTCCGAATCACGAATGAGGTTGCAGCTAAGAAGGTAGCAGGGACCCAAACCTATGGAGACACGACAATGGCAAGAAAAAAACGCTATTTGAGATATTGCGGTATTGATGTGGGCAAGAACCGCCATGTCTTCTGTATCAGAGACGTACATGGCGATATGCTGCAAAAACCAATGGGCTTTTCCAATCACGCCGATGGATTTGAGAAGCTGCTCAACTGTCTGAAAAAGTCAGGCCGAGCCAGTTCACTTCTGATTGGTATGGAAGCCACTGGGCACTACTGTCCAGGACCTTGAGGTCTTTATTCGCAAAAGTTCCATGGGGCAGTTTAAAGCAGCTAAAGCCCAGGAGATCTGGCAGTCCGCTCAGCACTCCGTAGGAATCAGCCGGGGCCTCGATAGCATTCGCTTCAATATCCGTTTACTATTGAGCCAATTTGAAGCCCTTGGGCCCTTTATTGAAAAGCTAAACACTCAAATTGAGCAAGTCACCCAAACACTTCCCGACTACTTAATGACATTACCCGGAGCAACTCGGGCATCGGTTGTCAGTCTTTATGGTGAGTTGTCACCCATCAGTTGTTTTGCAGGCGGAGATCAAATCGTGGCCTTTGCAGGATTGGATCCGGTGGTCTACCAAAGTGGTGACCCTGTGTCTGATCAAGCAGCAGTCATTCGCCATATCAGCAAGCGTGGGAGTCCTTATCTTCGACATACCCTCTGGTCCATGGCCCTGCGAGCCTGTTGGCATGATCCACACTTCATGTCAATCTACCGCAAGAAACGAGCTCGAGGCAAACACCACCTGACTGCCGTCACCGCAGTGGCCGGACATCTATGCCATATTACCTGGCGGATCATGACAGACGAAAGAGATTATATCCCAGGCCATGCCCCCAAAAAGGACTGAGGAAATTCATGACACAGCATAAAAAACAATTTTCAATCTTTTGGATTTTTAACTTTCCATAGCTTCCGTGAAAATGGTTTTGTTTTCAGTGCAGTTTTTTTAACTGTTTTATCTGCGTGCATCCTGCTTTTTTCCGCGGCACAAAATAATAACGAACCACTGCGTGGGCTAGATAAATAGATCCCTCGGTGCCTCGGGATGACAAGTCAGTTTGTGGCGTAGTCTAGCTGGTCGCGGGTTCATTAGTGTAGATTAGGGAGAATTAGGGGTTAAGAAATCCTATTCGAGCAACGCTCGAACTCTTCTGTGTAATCTGTTATTTCTGTGGTTAAAACATAAATCCAGTTTGCCGGGACGGCCAATCTTTGCGTGCCCTGCGATCTCAAGTGAGTGAAACGAACGGGCGAGAGACTTTTGTGCTAACAGGCAGGGTGGTTTTAGGCGGACTGAACGTACCGGAAACTTTCTCCCTTCAGCCTTCAACCTATAAACCTTCTCACTTCCTAGAATCCTCTCAATACCCAGACATGTCCTTCACTTTACGAGGTGTATTGAGTAAAATTACTCAACGTATTGAGTAAAATGTTTGATATCTTCTCAATCAGGTGAGGGGGACTCCCATCGAAGTGTTGTATTGGCTTGAGCGAAATCGTGAAGTCGATTTTGTGCTCAAGCGCGCAGATCAAGTCATCGCGGTTGAGGTCAAGAGCATGCAAAGGCGACAACATGTGCCAGGTCTGGATCTCTTTCAGCAGCGATTTCCGGTTCACAAGCGTTTGCTGGTCGGGGCGCAAGGCATTGATCTCGAGACTTTTCTGACTACAGATATATCGTATTGGTTTTAAAGGCTGCCTTCAGTCTAAAAAGCTAACTCGTGGCCTTTGGCTCGAGCGTCATGTCAGCGAACAGACCGGCCTGGTATTTGTGATAGGCCAGAGAGGCGACCATCACGGCATTGTCCGTACAATATTTTCTTGGGGCTACCAGCAGAGTTCTGTGGGTTTTGTCGGCCATGACCTGGAGCCCTTCCCTGAGGGCTGAGTTGGCGGCTACGCCACCGCCGAGCAGGAGCGTTTTTGCACCCATGCGATCTGCCGCTCGCTGCGTCTTCTTGACCAGGACCTCAATCACGGCTGCCTGGAATGAAGCGGCGATATCTGCGATCTGTTGCTGTGACATGTCACGCACTTGGTTCTGGCCCTTCATATCCTGACCGCAGCAGTGGTACAGGACTGCCGTCTTAATGCCGCTAAAAGAAAAGTCAAGCGAGTCCTTGGCCAGCATGGATCGAGGGAATCGGATGGCCTTTGGATTCCCGTTTTTGGCAGTCTTTTCGATGCTGGGCCCGCCGGGGTACGGAAGGTTCAGGATGGAGGCCACCTTGTCAAACGCCTCGCCTGCGGCATCGTCAATGGTACTGCCGAGCAGGTTCAATTCTAACGCTGATTTACAGTCATACAGAGAGGTGTGTCCGCCCGATACGACCAACGCCACAGCAGGCAGGTTCAGTTGGGTTTGTTCCAACATGGCCGACTGGAGATGGGCATGTACGTGATTCACCGCGACCAGGGGTTTACCCCACATAAAGGCCAGTGTCTTGGCGGCTGTGACCCCCACGACCAGGGCAATGGTGAGTCCCGGCTGATTGGCCACAGCCACAGCATCAATGTTGTCCGGCCCCATGCCCGCCTGATCCAGGGTCTCCTGGAGCACGGGATAGATATTTTCAATATGGGCACGGGACGCGATCTCAGGCACCACACCGCCATATTTCTGGTGCAAATCTACAGAGGACGCCACCACAGACGAGATTACCTCACGCCCGTCCTGTACAATGGCTGCTGCTGTCTCATCACAGCTCGATTCAATGGCCAGTATGCTAATTGGTTTCGTTTTCATAGGGGCGATAGTGTAGCGGACCCGGGCAGGCAGGTCAATTTCGGATTTGGGATTTCGGATTTTGTGGCTGGCCTGGGAATTGGTATAATTGAGCGTCACATCCCACAGTATAGGCAGAGGATTTGAGAGCGAGTCGTTCTACCGGGCAAACGGATTGTCCTCCCAACCTGAAAGATGACCTTGAACATGCCTTCTTGTCCTGGAGTATTATTGTATAGACGTTCAGGTGTTGATTAAGTTTGTTTTTTTGGGACTCATTTGAGGCGGCCAAATTACCGATAACATGGGTAGTCCATTGGATTTTTTATAGAATTTCAACCTTTGATGAAGAGGCTACTATGCAGATGACGTTGAGTTTTTTGGGGGCGGCCCAGAATGTGACAGGGTCGAGATATTTGTTGGAGGCCAATGGATGCAAGATACTGGTGGATTGCGGATTGTATCAGGAACGTGATTTTCAGTCTCGCAACTGGGATCCCTTTGTGGTACCGCCCAAAGAGATCAATGCCGTGTTTTTGACGCATGCCCACCTGGACCATTGTGGTCTGCTGCCCAAACTGGTGAAGGAGGGGTATCAGGGTTCGATATACTGCACCAAGGCTACGGCCGAGATTGCCAAAATCATTCTGATGGATGCGGGTAAGCTGCAGGAAGAAGATGCAGTGTACAAGCAGAAGCGTCATAAAAAGGAGGGCCGTGAGGGCGCCTATCCTCCGGGGGCGTTATATACCATAGAGGATGCGATGGCGTGTTTCCCCTTGTTTCATCCGCTGCCTTACAAAAAGACGGTGACCATTCGTGAAGGGATCGATGCGAAGCTGTACGAGGCCGGCCATGTGCTGGGATCGTCCCTCATCAAGATTACAGTCAATCATGTGGCCGAAGCTCGAAGTGTGCTTTTTACAGGGGACATGGGACGTCCCAACAAACCCATACTGAGAGATCCGTCCATTGTACACGAAACCGATTATATTCTTGTGGAGTCCACGTATGGCGATCGCGTACATCAAGGCACAGAGGATGTGAAGCAGCAGCTTTCTGATGTGATCAACCGGACCATGAAGCGGGGCGGGACCTTGATCGTGCCGAGCTTTGCATTGGAGCGGTCACAGGAGGTTCTCTACCATGTCAATGAATTGCTGGTGGAAAACGCGATTGCACCGATGAAGGTGTTTGTGGACAGCCCCATGGCCACGAGTATTACCAAGGTGTTTACCCACTACCCGGAGCTATACGACAAGGCCATGAACCAGCACATGAATGATCGCCACTCTCCATTTACATTTCCGGGCCTGCAGTTGGTGGAGACCAAGCAGCAGTCCCAGGCCATACAGGAATCCCGTGGCCCGACCATGATTATTGCAGGGTCTGGTATGTGCACGGGGGGGCGTGTAAAACACCATCTTGTGACTCATATAACGCGGCCTGAGGATACCATCATGTTTGTGGGGTATCAGGCAGGCGGTACCTTGGGACGGTCCATTGTCGAAGGGCAGAAAGAAGTGCGCATTCTCGGTGAAAACTACAAGGTTGAAGCGGAAATTGCCCAGGTTCACGGTTTCTCAGCCCATGCCGACAAGACCGAGATTCTGCAATGGCTCCGAGGCCTGGAGGTGGCCCCCAAGAAAGTGTTTGTGGTGCATGGTGAAGCCCAAAGTGCCCTGCACTTCCAGCAGTTCCTCACAGCGGAAACCGGTTGGGATGTGACGGTGCCAGCGTATCAGGATGTCGCGATATTGGAATAAATAGTTTCGGTTTTGGGGGGAAATGTCAAAACATGTGGGCCGTGGTCCCAAAAGACCGCAGTTCTTCTTTATTCAGTCTCGAATACCATGTCCTCTGGGTATGGATTTTTATTTGGGCAGGGGCAGGCCGAGCTCTGCAAGGACTTTTTTCATGTCTTCCCACACGCGGCCTCTGGTATCACGCGTGTAGTTTCTTAGCAGATAAGCGGGGTGATAAGTGGGCATGAGTTTGATCGGATCGAGGTTTGGGCACAGATGACAGTTATGGAACTGGCCACGGAGTCTGCCAATGGCAGCGTTGGAATTCAGGAGTGTGCGAGCAGCATGTGCTCCCAGGGCAATAATCACCTTGGGTTGGATGATCTCTATCTGACGGACAAGGTAGGGCATGCATTTCGTGATTTCGTTGATTTTGGGGTCTCGATTGCCAGGCGGGCGGCACTTCAGAATATTTGCAATAAACACTTGGTCACGAGAAAGTCCGCAGGCTCCAATGATTTTGTCCAGGAGTTGGCCGGCTCTGCCGATAAAAGGTTTGCCTTGGGCATCTTCATCAGCACCCGGGGCTTCACCGACGAACATGATATCCGCTTTGAGAGAGCCTTCGCCTGGCACGGTGTGATTGCGGGTGCTGGACAATTCGCACAAGGTGCATTGGGCAATGGTTTCAACCAGGGTCTGAAACGAAGGGGCATGGGGTGAGAGAATCACTGGGTCTGCAGGTGGTTTAGGTTCCGATAGGTTTCGTAATGTAAAACCTGCAAAAAAATCTTCCATTTCCAAGTGTTGTTTAGCTATTCGATCCATTGTCATTATTTCCTTAATTTTACGGTACTATATCAAAATATTCGTGACCCGTCTTGGGTTTCTGTGCCTGTTAATCTTGGAAATTTGTAAAAACCATGGTTTTAGGGGCTTGTCTCGGATTAGGTGACGTAATAATATATAGGCGTATTACTAATAATGATTTTGAATGTTTTATAAGGCAAAGTAATAATGCATTTAGAAACACTTAAGGTGTTTTGCGATATAGTTGATTTGGGTAGCTTTTCGAAAACCGCTGACAAGCATTTACTCAGTCAATCCGCAATTTCTCAGCAATTGGCCCAGTTGGAGGTGGTCCACAAATGCCAGCTGATCAATCGGAAAAAGCGCCCCATTGAGCTCACCAAATCAGGACAACTGCTCTATAAAGCGGCCAGGGAAATTTCGGATTGCTATGATTTGTTTACGACTGAGTTGGCTTCCCTTAAATCAACTTCAAGTTTTAGGCTGAATGTGGCTGCAATTTTCAGTATTGGCATGCACGCATTGCCAGACTATGTGAAGCGGTTTATGGTCAGTTTTCCGAATATTAATGTACATATCGAGTTTCTCAGTGCTGACAAGATCTACGAACAGGTCCTTATTGGCGAGATAGACGTGGGATTGGTGGCTGTGCCGACGCGAGATAAACGTTTGGATGTATATGATTTTGTGAAGGAGCCTATGGTTCTTGCGTGCAGCCCTAAACATGCATTTGCCCGTGAGCAGAGTGTGGACATTCACAGGCTTCAGTTCGAGCGTTTTGTGGCATTTGAAAAGGGGGTACCCACGCGTAATTGGATTGACAGCATGTTGTTAGAGTTCAATTTGGTGATTCGTCCAGCCATTGAATTTGACAATATTGAAACGATCAAACGTGCCGTCGAAATCAATTCGGGCGTGAGTATTCTGCCGGAAACCACCATTTCCCAGGAAGTGGATAGGGGGGCGTTGTGTGCTGTGCCCTTCATGAATGAGACATTTTCCAGGCCTACAGGCATTATTGTTAGAAAAGGCAAGATATTGGGCCAGGCTGGGCGGTACTTTATTGATTTGATGCGTGGTGAAGTGGCTTCCGGGCCCAATTAACTCAGGGCGAATTAATCCCCTTGATTAGCGGGAGAATCGGCGATAATGGCCATAAAAGCAGTCATTTTTGATTTGGATGGTACGCTGACCCAGCCTTTTCTTGATTTTAATGAGATTCGAGAGGAAATGGGATTGGCGCCGGATGGCGTACCGATTCTGGAGGCCATGGTGACCATGACCCCGGCTCAATTGGAGAAAGCCGAAAACGTGTTGATCTTGCATGAAGACAAGGCTGTTCAATGCTCAGAACTTCAGCATGGAGCCAAGGAAACCATTGATGCGTTGCGAAGCCTGGGGTTGCAGGTAGGCGTGCTAACAAGAAATAAACGTGAAAATGCCCTGCGAGTCGCAAATATGCATGACTTGTCTTTTGATGCGGTACTTGGGCGAGAGGATGGTCCTGCAAAGCCCGATGTTTTTGGACTATTGAGTTTGTGTAAGCAGTTTTTTGCAGAGCCGCAGGAAACGCTCATGGTGGGGGATTATATCCATGATCTGGAGTGTGCCAGGGCAGCAGGTGCCATTGGCGTGCTGATGGAGAGTCATCCTGATGCAGAGCGTTTTGCAGAATATGCAGACTTTACCATTGCAAACCTTGGCAGCATCCTGCAAATAGTTGAAGAATATGCTTAGAGTTTAACCGATATGACAATTATGGGATATGGTATGAAATCGATGATATTGATTGTATGTCTTGGTTTTGTGGGTGTCAGTTTGGCCTCAGACCCCAATGAGACTGCCGTGGATTCAGTGTTGAACAAGTTGCAGGCCAGTGCCGGAGTTCTCCAGACCTACGAAAGTCGGATTGACTATTTAAAGTGGCAGCCTCAAATGTTTGATGCCAAAACCTTGAGAAAAGGTCGTGTGTTTTATAAACGTGCAGTTTCGGATAAGTCGTTTTTACGGATTAATTTCGAAACACTGAAGGAAGATGAGTTTGACGAGTTACCCTATGCGGAACATTTTGTGTTTGATGGGTGCTGGTTGACTGTCATTAACTACGATCAAAAAAAGGTTCAAAAGCACGAGGTGGCAGAGCCCAACCATCCAGTCAACGCATTTGAGCTGGCCGGGGGAAACATGCCCATTATTGGGTTTTCTCCGTCAGAAGATCTGAAGAAGGAATTCGAAATTTCGCTGGCACAGACTGAGGCAAAAGAAACCGGTCTGATTAAACTGCATTTAAAAGTTAAACCAGACTCAAAGTACAGGGAGAACTATGTGTCTCTGGATTTTTGGGTGAGCACCAAACAGTGGCTTCCTCAAAGAATTGATGCAGTCACCACTGATGAGGACATTTACCAGTTGCGTTTCACCCGCGTCAAGGTCAATACAAAGATAACTGACAAGCAGTTTCAAATTAGAATTCCCGAGGGTTTTGCAGCACCTGAGGTTTTCCCCATGAAACGGACCAAGACCCAGTAAACACAGTCGTAGCAGGAAGGTGTTGGGATGAGTCACGAATAGGAGTTTTGTATAGTGCAGCCTGTAACAATATCAGATGCTGATTTTCATGAGTTGATTTGCCATCGCGCCCAATACCTTTTGGGGTTGATACGTTTTGTATCAGAACGGAAAACAGCTGAACATATTCTAATACGCCCTTTGCTGGGGGAATTGCTGTCACAATCCATGCAGTTGGAGGAATTGCTGGATGCATATGACGCTCGAAACAACTGCCGATGGTGTTCCTTCAGGTCCTTGGTTGCCACGATAAAACTGTTCTCAAATGTTTGCTACGAGCTTCTCCACATAAAGCATGCAGTGCCAGCTTACCGCCTGCTACCCATTGAAGACAACTTTGTTCTGGCGACTGAAGAGGTGCTCGAGTTCACTAGTGGGATCCTCAAAAACACGTCTGAGCATATGCTCCTGATGTCTGAGTACCTTAATTTGACGGTGCCAGATACGACATTGCGTGAAAAGGAGTACAGTGAAAAACTGCCCCCAGGGCGGCTGCCACGTAATTGCCATTCTCACAAAAAAGAAGTGGTCTCTGAGATGATTGCGTTATTGGCCACTGCGTTCTTGAATCTGGCAGCGAGTAGCAAAGAAGTCCGTAGTGGGGCCAGGGCGACACCCGAAGAGTACCACGAATATTTGAAAGCTGGCATTCGGGAGGAGAAACTGCGAGGGCTTGAGTTGCGTTTCCATAATCTTCAATCTCAATATGATACTCACGTGTCAGGTACGCATGCAGAAAAAGAAGATAAGGAGTTGCTAGTCTTGCGAGGGCACATTAGTGTGGTATTTCATCTACTCAAGACAGCCACCATGTTTACGCATTACTATGAGAGGCATAGCTCCAAAAAAATATGCGTGCTTGCCACGCTTCAGGACCCACTCGTAAAGACTGACGAGTTGCTCAATGTGATTGTACGATACAGTCTCAGCTTTGTGAATACCTATATTACGTGTGCCGAAAGACTGTGTCGGGGCATGCTCAAGCGCTACAGTGAAGTGAGTAGTATTTCTCTCATGATTCCAAAGTACCGGGGTTTTCATGTGCGTCCTTCGACTTTGATTGCAAAACTGGTTCTGCATTATGGCTGTGAAGTGACTATGCAGCTTGGCTCCGAAACCTATGATGCACAAATGCCCTTGGAGTTGTTCAGGGCCAACGAGAAAATAAATGCAGAAAAACGTCATTGGCTGGCTTCCGAAATTGTGCGTTTAAAGCTTGTGCCTGAGGATTCTGACGATCCGTTCGACAAAGTGGCCAAGTGTGTTGTTTTGGCCCTGGCAGAGAGAGGTAAGCTGATGCTCTATCAGCAACCGTTGCAGTTGCCTGAAGATCCTGCCGCCAAAACGGGCACCATGCTTGACCGTATTGTGGCGGAACTGACACGTTTGCTTGCCTTGGGCAAGATTGATATTGAATCTGAAATTTTGGTTACATTTACTGGTGATACTCGTGTGCTAGAAGATATCAGGCTGCTTTCTGAAGCAGGGTATGGCGAGGACAAATTTGGGAACAATGTGCCCTTGCCAGAGCCACTTCAGTATCTTCGACGTTAACTATGGTCCGCTTGTTTTATGTTCGTGTGTCAGCAGTCAATTTTGGCTGTTCCGCGTTTTTTGCCTCTGAGGGCTATTTTTCTTTGACAAATGTCAAGAGGCTCTGTAATGTCATGGTGTATTTTAAATTACTCTTTGGAGGATTAATTGGATGCAGGAATATGAACAACTAAAAGTCTTGGTCGCAGAAATCGAAATGGACATCAACAAGGCTGAAGGTGGTAACAAAGCTGCAGGCACTCGTGTGCGTAAGCAAATGCAGGCTGTCAAGCAGGCGTCTCAAGAGGTAAGAAATCGCGTTCTTGAGCTTCGCTCAGAGCCGTAGTCGGCTTTCTGATGCCATTATTGGGTTAAGGTGGGTGTTCTGCCAAGGGTGCGGCAGTTTATTGTCATGCGCCGAGTGTGACTCAGGGATTTGTGTACAGGTTAATTATTGAGGGAATCGATGCCTCCAGCATTATTGTTTGACTATTCCAGTTTCGATTTAGATTCAGAGCCGATTTTTGACAAGAAGGCTATATGTAAGATCAATCCACAGCAGTATGAAATGCAGCATTTGGACGGTATTCTGTGGTTTGATGAGGCCAAACATCTGGTACTGGGATACAAAGATGTGACGGATCATGAATTTTGGATTCGTGGACACATTCCAGGGCGTCCACTTATGCCAGGTGTCATTATGATTGAGGCAGCAGCCCAATTATTGAGCTTTTACGTCAAGAAAGTTCTCAAGGAGCCAGGTTTTGTGGGATTTGGCGGTATTACGGACGCCAAATTCAGATCGACAGTGTCGCCCGGGAGTCGATTGTATCTGTTATCGCATGCCATATTGCTCAAAAAACGGAAGAAAACGTTCAAAGTGCAGGGCGTGGTGGATGGTAGCATGGTTTTTGAAGCCACGATTGAAGGCTTGAGAATCTAAGGGATGCCTCAAGAGTTTCTTCACTTTTGTGTCTGAGCGAGTGCTAAACGGAGTGTCTCGACTCCCTTTTTGCCTGAAACTTCCACCCAAGACAGATTCAAGAGACATGGATCAACCCTCCGGACTTCCAAGAAGCTTGAGGGGATCTTCCAGCATGGGCATATACGTTTTGATCTCTGGATCATCCAGCGTTCCCTTGACGCTGACCCGCATGACCGTGCCAAACAGGCCTTCTGTCAATGATTGCAAAGGGGTTGGATTGCTTGAGGCCAAGCGTTTGTCACTGGTGCCCCTGGCTTCAAGCAAAAGATTTAATGATTCAGTGGGCAGGCTTATGGTTCCGTTGCCTTTAAATGCAACGGATTCACCAGCCAGGTCGAATTGTTCAATGTGCAGCGTTTCCCCTTGAATGTAAGAATTTACAGTCATTGAATGAAATGCATAGTCGCTCTTTTCTGTCAATGACAGGGCTGCAAGAAGCGTTGCCAGGGGAGATACCTTACCTACCTGCATTTTCGAGACAGTGAATGTGCATCGCCCAATTCGTTGTTTATCCCGTCCAAGAGGGGCAACGATGGAAAGATATCCGTTGATATTACCCACAGATTGTTTTTGAGAGCGAGCTGATTCCTTGGGGGAATCCATGAGAAACTTCTGCAAATTGGCGTCTGTGACCGTGAGTTGAATGCCATTTTCGGGCTGTTCCGAACTTTTTAGTCCAAGACAAATTTGACCTCTGATTCGACCCCCATAAAAATCGGCGAGAACATCCTGGGAACACCATTTTTTCTGTTCTTTGTCATAATAAATACTTGCAGTCAGATTGGTTGCTCTCTTGCCCTTGACACGTATGTCGCAGGGGGTAAGGGATATCTTGCCGGCTTGCAGTCCTGATTGTGTGTCGTAATGCCCGGCAGCACGAAAAGAGCCTTTGATGAACTCCGCATCAGCACCCATGAGGGTCAAGTTGCAGTCTGTGACCGTGGCTGACGTTTTGTAGTCCACATGATAGATGTTGTTCGGGTCGGAGGAGATCGTGATCGTGCTGGGCTCAATATTGAGGTTTCCTGTGGGTGCCATGGCTTCATAACCGGACGCCATTTGCTCGGGCATGGCCAGGCTCAAAGATTTCTCCAGGGCGAGACCGTGGCCTGAAAATTCAAAATGGCCTGACTTGAACTTGCTGTCTTCCATAAGGGCTTCACCATTGATACGAAGCCCAATTCCTTCAGTTGACTTTCGTTTTGATACCTGACTAATGGGTAATGCCCATACGTCATCAAAGCGGAGCTGTTCATTGTCAATAGTGAGTTCACCATTGTAGGCGCGCAATGCATACGGATAGGGCTTCGGTTCAATGGTTAAACCGTTGCAGTCAATCACAGCATTACAGAGCAACTCATCTGATCCTTTGACGCGGCGCAAGTGAGCTCGAAAGCCTATTTTTCCTCGAGGTTGAAATTTCTTGATGATTTGCACGGTTCTATCAGGCAATGCTTCTGTGACACTGTCGATAGCAAGTCCCTCGGACGCCACTATCAAGTCGTAAAGGGTCGGTTTGGACTGTTCATCCAGTGCAATATGGCCTTGCACAAAAAATGGGTCATTGTAAAACAGGCCTTCCATTGATTTGATTTCAATCCCCTTGGTGGAAACGGTTACCTGTCCTTGGGCGTTCGTTAAGGGCAGTTGTTTGTCCAGGACGTACAATGTTGCATTTTCTAGGTTTAGATCAGTGTGGATAATAACCTGGCCGGGTAGGTTGGGATCTGGACGAATTGTAATTGAGGCATCAGTCTGGCCACTCATTTTGAGTTGGTCATAGCCTGTTCTGGTTTTCTCCGGCAGGGCGCGACTAAGCGTATTGTCTAATGGAATGTTCTCGGCCTTAACGTCCAGATAAAAATCATTGTATGTGGCCTGTTTCTGCATAAACCCATTGATTTCTATTTTCCGATCAGCCACCTGAGATACCAGATTTGAGAAATCGGTGCGATTACGCTCAAACACAACTGAGCCTGTGAGGTTGTCCAAGCGGTACGGGAAACCCTCATACTGAATTTGCGTGTTTTTAAGACCAATGCTCAGCTTTTTTTTGATATCCGTGGCAGAGACTCGCTTGCGTTGAAATTCAATGGCTGCAAATCCGTGTGGATTGAATCGTTTCCAGAGTTCTTTGTGCTCTTCTCGCAAAGCACTGTACAAATCTGTATCCAGTGGAAGCTGGTCACTGCTGGCATGAATCACGTAGCGGGCCGGCGAGAATGAGGAGTCTACATCAAATCTGATACGCAGTGGGGTCACATTGTGCCTGCCCTCCAAGGCCTTGGAGGAAATTGCCCTTGTTTTGAATGTGATCAAACCAGCAAGGTGGTCAATGGGATAGTAAAAGGCTCGGTCAAGAATAGAGACATCAACACAGGTCAGGTTTGCCGTATAGGTGCTTTTTGACAAGTAATCTAGGTTTCCTGAGACCGTTGCTTTTAGGTGGCCTCGACCAGAAGGTTGGTAGCGAGCGAAAAATTTTTCAATGGCCTCAATCGGAGATGACGAGGGTGCCATTTCTTTAGGGGCTTGCCACACTGGCTGGAGACTGGTCAAGCGACTTTTCAAATTCTGGATACTTGTGGTTAGAGTGTAATTCTTTTGGTCATCGTATTCGAGCTGGGCTGCCATGGCACCAATGGACCAAACACGCTCCATGGAGGGTGTGTCTCTGGAAGAAAGTCCTCCTGTCAGTGTGACACGCCCGGGCATCCAATAGCCATTTAGAATGCTTTGTCCGATGTTTTGAAAAATCTTGGCTGTTTTGATCTGAAAATGATGACCTTGCTCCGTGATCTTGTTGAGTTCAAACGTTGCGTCCACCGGAATTGATGCCAGCACATCAATGAAGTTTTTTCCTATGGTGCTGTTTTCTATGGTGCTGTATCTGAGCACACCATTTTCCAGTTCGATGGCAGGCATTGCATTTGATTTGTCTGTGGCAGGCGTGTTAATGGCCATACCTTCCATGTTCCACAGGCCAGCATCCTTATCGAACTGTACATCAAGCAGAAAGTCGCGAATCAGCACGTGTTTAAGTTTGGGCTTTAAAAGTAATAAGCTCGTGCGGCTGAATTTGACCCGTACGGTACCTGCCTTGAGGATTGTATTCTGACTGATCGCCTCATTTTTGGGAAGAATGGCGAGATCACGTATTTCGACAGCGCCATTTAAACCCAATGTAATTGATTTGGCTTTCAGATCAGTGTGAGTGAGCTTTCCGATCTGTTCAATGGCTAGGTTGGGCAGCTTATTCACCAACAAGCTGTAGAGCGTTCCCAGAAGCAGTAGCACAAGCATGCCGATCACACATCGCCACAGTATTCGTTTGCTGTGATGGCCGGTAGTGTTGTTTAGTTTCGATGACTCCATATATGTTCAGATCATTCCTGAATCCAAATCAAGAAAGAGTCTATGCCTTGATGGCTTTGTCAGCAATATCTCTTCGGCAGTACGCCCCATCAAATTGGATTCGATCCACAGCTTCATACGCTTTCTGCTTGGCCTCAGCCACAGTGTTGCCCATGGCAGTCACACCCAGTACACGCCCTCCGTTGGTAATCACCTGATCGCCGGAAAAACAGGTACCTGCATGAAAAACCTTGACGTCGCTTAGGGCCTCGGCCTCTTCAATACCCTTGATAATTTTGCTCTTGGCGTAGTCGCCCGGATAACCGTCTGATGCCATGACGACACATACCGCAGGGCGGGGGTCCCATTCCAAGGTGATTTTGTCCAGTTGGCCATCGCATACTGCCAGAAACACGTCCAGCAGGTCACTCTTGAGACGCATCAGAATGGGCTGAGTCTCAGGGTCGCCAAAACGGACATTAAATTCCAGCACCCTTGGGCCGCCACTGGTCATCATCAAGCCAGCATAGAGTACACCCTTGTAAGGTGTTTCATTACGATTCATACCATCCACGATCGGTACCAGGACCTCACGGTTGATCTTGCTCATGAGTTTGTCTGTGACGATGGGGGCCGGACTGTATGCGCCCATTCCACCCGTGTTAGGGCCTGTATCTCCATCGCCAATAGGCTTGTGATCCTGGGAAGATTCCATCACATAGATGTTCTTGTTATCGTCCACGAATGCCAGAATTGAGGCTTCTTCGCCCAGCAATTTATCTTCAACAACCAGCTGATTACCCGCATCGCCAAAGATTCTATCCACCATGATCTTCTCTGCAGCATTGATGCCGTCCGAAGGCTCATCGCAAACAATCACACCCTTACCCTTGGCCAGGCCGGCTGCCTTAATGACCACTGGTTCATCGCGACTGGCAATATAGGCTTTGGCTTCTGAGAATCGATCAAACACGCGACCTTCGGCCGTAGACACCGCACTGGATCGCATCATCTGCTTAGAAAAGGCTTTGTCAGCTTCTAATTGAGCTGCTCCGCCACTGGGGCCAAAGGCCTTGATGCCCTCTGCTTCTAGTAGGTCTACCAGGCCCATGGCTAGCGGATCTTCCGGGCCGACCACAACCAGGTCAATACTTTTTTCCTTGGCAAACTTGATGAGGCCCGGAATATCCGTGTCGCTGATGTCCACATTTTTGCCGCACAGGGCAGTTCCTGCATTGCCCGGGGCAATATACAGATTTTTTAGTTTTTTGGATTGCTTCAGTTTCCACGCAATGGCGTGCTCGCGGCCACCACTTCCAATCAGTAATACGTTCATCAATGACCTCAAAAATGACCCGAGTTTTCAGAATACCATGTTTTGCTACAATGCGAGGGCATACTGTATCAAAGTCTATGTGCGTACACAAGCTCAATGTAATCGGGATGGGGAAACAAGAAAAGCGTAGGCAATCGTCCGATTGCCTACGCTTGTAAGTCTACTATATATGAAATTGAAATGGGGGCTTAGCGACCCATGCTATTGTTACGCTGAGCCTTGCGCATGCGGCGACGATTCTTCTCTGAAGGTTTTTCATAGTAAGACAAGCGTTTCATGTCTCTGATAAGACCTTCTTTTTCACAAAGCTTTTTAAACCGTCTGATCATTTGCTGCACTGATTCACCTGCACGCCCTTTGACCTTTAGCATGGAATACACACCCTTTCAATTAATTCATCAACAACTTGGCTCGGGCCGATCTGGGCACATTGCCATATTCTTAGAAACAAAGAGCCCCAATTTATTGAAAGAATAGGGTGATTTCAAGAAAAATTTACAATTTATCTGGGAATCTTTTCTATCCATGCAGTCCTGAACCCGGCTATACTACTCGCAGTAGAACTAGAAAGATCTGGATATTTGGAGGTAAATAACTCATTGGAACAGTTTCGACAGTCCATAAAAGGTCAAAAAGAACGTGCCATTTTGGTCGGTGCGATTCTTAAACGTGGCAAGGTTGGGGATGATTTGGCGGAATTGAGTGCCCTGGCTCAGAGTGCCGATGTCCATGTGGTAGACCGTTTTCAGCAAAAACTCAATAGCATCCTGCCAGCGACCTATATCGGTAAAGGCAAAGCCGAAGAACTGGCCGAACGAGTCATTCAATATGAAGCGGATGTGGTCATTTTTGACAATAATCTGTCTCCAGCCCAGATCCGGGAATTGGAACGCATCCTGAAAGTCAAGGTGCTGGATCGCAGTGAGCTGATTCTCGATATCTTTGCCACACGGGCCCAGACACGCCAGGCCAGATTGCAGGTAGAACTGGCTCAGTTGGAGTATACCTATCCCAGATTAACCCGTATGTGGTCCCATCTGGATACCATTGCCGGGGGAGGTGGTGGTTCCGGTGCAGGATCGGTCGGAGGCATTGGTACGCGAGGCCCGGGTGAAAAGCAGCTTGAAATTGACCGTCGTTTGGTCAATAATCGCATTTCAGAACTGAAATCCGAGTTGAAAGAGATCGACAAGCGGAAATTGCGGGAAATAAGCGGACGCAATAAATTATTCAAGGTGGGCCTTGTGGGGTACACAAATGCGGGCAAGAGCACACTGCTCAATATCCTCACCGATTCCGATGTGTACGTGAAGGACCAGTTATTTGCCACGCTTGATACACGCACACGCAAATGGTGTCCGGAGCGGGGCCTCGAAGTGCTGGTCAGCGATACCGTGGGTTTTGTTCGCAATCTACCGCACCAGCTAGTGGCTTCTTTCAAGGCCACACTTGAAGAGGCAGTGCATGCCGATTTACTCTTGCATGTGGTGGATGTGTCAAATAGTGAAGTGCTGGATCAGGTAGAAGCTGTCAATCAGGTGCTCAAGGAGATTGGGTGTAATCGCAAGCCCACGATCATGGTGTTGAACAAGAGCGACGTGATCTTGACCACGGGCCCATTGGATCTGCTGCAAACGCTGCATCCGGATAGCATAACCATCTCGGCCAAATCAGGCATGGGATTGACCGCCTTGAGCGAGGTGATCTGTGATCGATTTAGAGGTCGCGAATTGCATCTCAAGGTCAAGTGCTCTCAAGCTGACGGTAAAACACAGAGTTTTCTCAGGGCACAGGGACATATCATGGAAGAGACCTATCTGGACAATGGTGTCTGTTTCGAAGTGGTGCTTGGCAGAAATCAGCTTCCTAATCTCAAACGTCTCAATCCTGAGGATATTGAAATTGTGGCGTAAAACGGTGTTTCGTTTTACGTTTTTAGTTTTTAGTGTTAGGTTTTCAGTTTTAGGTCAGTTGGATGGGCTTGCGCCCATGCTGTCTCATGGTCTATGTTTTCTTGGGCTTTATAAAAGTCTTGGTCGGGCATTGCCATTTTTCTGGGATCGTGATTAAATAACCCGCATGTTTAAAAACGTAACAATCATCGGTGACGGAGCCATGGGCACAGTGCTAGCTATGCTGCTGTGTGACAAGGGCATTAAAACAACCCTCTGGGGCTATGACGCAGATCAACTCGGCAAGTTTGAAGTGGCCAGGGAGAATACCATATTTCTGCCTGGTTACGCACTGCCGGAAACGCTGTCCTTTGAGGCCAATGACGCACGGGCCCTGAAAGACGCAGAACTCATCGTGTCTGCTGTGCCGTGTCAGTTTGTGCGTCCCATCTGGACGCGTCTCAAACCGAAGGTGCCTGCTGGCGTGCCCGTTATGTCAGTGGCCAAAGGCATTGAAAACAAAACGCTCCTGCGTCCCACGGAGGTCCTGGCCGAGGTCCTGGAAGGGGCTTCTCCCTGTGGCGTCTTGAGTGGTCCGACCATTGCCGATGAACTCGCCCGACGCCTGCCTGCCACGGCCTGCGTGGCCTGCGAAGATGACACACTGGTTCAACATATGCAGGTTACGTTTAATAGCGACTGGTTCCGCGTATATACCAACACCGATCTGGTGGGTGTCGAACTGGCCGGCGCGTGCAAGAACGTCATTGCCATCGCAGCCGGTGCCATTGACGGCATAGGGGCTGGCGACAATGCCAAAGCTGCCTTGCTCAGCCGCGGACTCGCAGAAATTATGCGACTGGGTGTGGCCTGCGGTGCCAAAGCAGAAACCTTTGCCGGCCTCGCCGGTCTGGGCGATCTGGTCACCACCTGCATCTCACCCAAGGGCAGAAACCGATCTTTTGGCGAACGCATCGGACGCGGCGACACCGTCGAGCAGGCCCTCGGTGCCACTAAGTCCGTGGTTGAAGGCGCAGCCACCTGTCAGTCCCTCGTGGAGCTGGCCCGCTCCAAGCACATCGAGATGCCCATCACAGAAGCCGTCTATGCAGTCCTCTTCCAAAAGAAACCCGTGCATGTGGCCATTCAGGGTCTGATGCGTCGCGAGCTGAAATCGGAATAGCATCTTGCGACTTACGGCGTAGCCTTTTGCCCGCTCCCGCAGAAAAAGCGAACTGTGGGAATTACGTATTTTGCAAAGCCCAAACCCTGCCCCCTTGGCGTGCGATCACACCTCGCCCCCCATCGGAAATAGCGCCAAGACCCACCTGTGGCTCTCTACGACTCGTTTTGTGATTTCGGTCAAAGCGAGTTGCCCTTGTCTCTGTTCTGATCTGGACAAAAACTGTGTTTTCTGTATTTTTGGTAGTGTCCTAATTTGGACTTTTTAATGTAATAAAGACGCCTCCCTCAGAAATAATTGGCTGGCAAAAACTTTTCGTAAGTACATAAAT